>JAJDEJ010000226.1 GCA_029259815.1 Planctomycetaceae bacterium
ACCGCCCTGCGAGCCACCGCCCTGCGAGCCACCGACCTGCGAGCCACCGACCTGCGAGCCACCGACCTGCGAGCCACCGACCTGCGAGCCACCGACCTGCGAGCCACCGACCTGCGAGCCACCGACCTGCGAGCCACCGACCTGCGAGCCACCGACCTCAACGGCCACTGGCACCAACTCTGGACCACCCTCACACTGAACGCCTGAACCACCACCAATGACGGACTACACCCGTGATCGTCGGGAGAGATGTTCGCGATTGACGGCGCTGTCCCCTGTTCGTACGATGCATTGACGATTCATATCCTTCAGTTCCAATCGTCAGCCGATTAATCATCTCTCATGACGCCTTGCCCCAACTTTACCGGTCGCTATTGGTTTCGATTCTGGTCGTTTACGACCAGAACGGGATTCCCGCGCCGAGGGACAGCCGACTGAGACGTTGGCGACTACTATCCACCTCAGGCCCTGAAATCCCCGTGATTTCAGGGCCTGTTTCTTTTGACAGATCTATCCCATCGCAGACAGACTCGGAGTGAAAACATGATCGTCGTTATGAAGTCGGGCACCAGCGAAGCCAAGGTGCAACGAATGGTCGACCGTATTGAGTCCATGGGACTCAAGGCACACGTGATCGTGGGGACCGAGCGCACGGTCGTGGCTGCGATTGGCGAGAAACGAGACGGCAACCGGGAGACGCTGGAGTCTCACGAAGATGTCGACAAGGTGGTGCCCATTCTGGCTCCCTACAAGGTCGCCAGTCGTGAAGCCAAGACCGATCCGACAACTGTGGAGGTTCTCGATCTCAAGATCGGCGGCGGTTCAATCGGCATCATCGCAGGTCCCTGCTCGGTTGAGAGTGAAGACCAGATTCTTGAGTCGGCCCGTGCTGTCAAAGCGGCGGGGGCGACGGGACTTCGCGGCGGTGCATTCAAGCCGCGAACCAGTCCGTACTCATTCCAGGGGATGAAGGAAGAAGGGCTCAAACTGCTCGCCGCCGCTCGGGACGAGACCGGACTGGCCGTCGTCACCGAGGTCATGACACCCGAGCATGTGGAACTCGTTGCGAAGTACGCGGATGTGTTACAGATCGGGGCTCGCAACATGCAAAACTATCACCTGCTGCAAGCGGTCGGCGAGGCCGACAAGGCGGTCCTCCTCAAGCGGGGACCCTCCGCGACGATGGACGAATTCCTGCTCGCCGCAGAGTACATTCTCGACCAGGGCAACCAACAGGTGGCCCTCTGCGAACGAGGCGTGCGGACGTTCGAAACTCATACACGCTTCACACTCCCACTGGCGTCAGTTCCCTACTTGAAAGAACGGACTCACCTGCCGATCGTCATCGACCCCAGCCACGGGACGGGGATCGCGTCGTTGGTGCCCCCCATGTGTGCAGCCTCCATTGCTGCGGGAGCTGATGGACTCATCGTCGAAGTCCATCCCGACCCACCGAATGCGATGAGCGATGGTGCTCAGTCACTCACCCCCAAAGCATTTGCTGCGGCAATGGATCAGTGTCGCAAAGTGGCCGAGGCGTTGGGGTACAAGATGTGAAGTTTCCCAAACCTGCTCCCACTTTGAGAGGGCTCAACTCGACGGACCGCGCTGGTCAAACGATCGCTGGAGGGACGTCAACAAGGCATGCACATTGGCAGCCGCCATGTACACGCGAGTCGAGACGGCCGAGCGCGGGTAGATGTTTGTGATGAAGTCCAGACAGAACTCCGTCGGAGAGTGGCGAATCAGGACAGCATTGGCATAGCGACCGCTGAGCATCGAATCCGGGAGACGCAGATCGTCATAGATCTGGTCGATGGGCGGTCCGGATGTCGCAGACGCGGCTTCCGGTTCTGCAGGAGACGTTGGCGTTCCACTCTCAAATCCTTCGCCAGCAATCCCTTGAAATGGTTTCTCCAGTTCGAGTGGCAGCGGTTCGTCTGGGGTGATGTCCGGTGGGGACTCTTGTTGAAGTGCTTCGTCTTGCGGGACTTGCAAATGTGGTTGAGGAGGCCGTGGAAGTGGACCGAAGCGAGTCTCGAAGTTGGCAATGTTTTGTGACAAAGCCTGAACAAACTGCCCACTGACCGGACGGGGGAGCACCACACGGGCCACAATTCGAGGTGCCTCGCTGAGCCGATTGACGAAATCGAGCACAATCTCGAATGGTCCCGTCAGCACCATCACCCCGTTGCTGAAGCACCCGTCCCCGACTTCATCCGGCACGCGGGCACTCACCTGAGAGTATCTCACCTGACCGTGAATTGGCTGTTCCCGAGGATCGCGAGGCTCGTTTTCCGGATGGTCTGGCATGATGAGGCGCGGTGTCAAATCTCGATGAACGAAAAAACGAAAAGCAGATGGCAGCACTTCATTGGACGAGTTTCACCTCAGTCCGTCAAGTTGTGACAGTCCGCCCGGATCAATCCTCCGGAGCGGCCGACACCGGACTGTGAAAATCATGAAGAGACTGTCTGAACACTGTTGAACCTCCCTGGGAGAACCGCTAACCTCTTGGGCTTCCATGAGTTCGATAACCCGCCCCATCTTTCGGGGCCGAAACGAGATGTTGAGGAGTTGGCCGGTGAGCAAAACGTTCATGGCGAAAAAGGAAGCGGTTCGTCCCGACTGGTTCGTGGTCGACGCGGACAATCAGATTGTCGGTCGTCTGGCCACCCATCTGGCGACCGTGTTGATGGGCAAGCATAAGCCGACCTACACGCCGCATGTCGACACGGGCGACTTCATTGTCGTCGTGAATGCCGACAAGGTGCGGTTCACCGGACAGCCTCTTGCCCATGAGACACATCCGTATTTCACCAAGAAAATGCTGACCCGCACCTACGAACGCTATAGCGGGTACCCCAGCGGTCGGACCGTGGAGACAGCTGCGAATCTGTTGGAGAAGAAGCCGGAGAAAATCCTCCGCGAAGCAGTCCGTCGCATGCTGCCGAAGAACAAGCTCGGACGGCACATGCTCAAGAAGTTGAAGTTGTACGCTGGGCCGAATCACCCACACCAGGCACAAGAGCCAGTGGAGATGCCGTCTCACTTGTTAGTCTGACGCGAACCTTCAGCTGCCTACCCACTGATTTCCCACAACTGCCCCAGAGTCATTGATGACAGACGAAACGCTGAATCCTGAAGAAGAAGTCCAACCCACTGAGGAGGCTGTCGCAGACACACCGACCGCTGAAGTGGAGGCTGCCGCCGTCGCTGAGCCGGATGCGACCGCCGAACCGGAGGCTGTAGAAGAGGTTGTCGCAGACGAGTCGCAGCTCGACATCGGCTCCGAGGCCGATCCCGTGGATGCAGGTCCGGCTCCGGCGCCCCTTATCCGTGGGCGGGTCGACAAGCATGGCGTCGCGATGGGGACTGGTCGCCGTAAGACATCTGTCGCACGAGTAAGAATCTCCGATGGCGATGGCAAATTGACTGTCAACGGTCGCGAATTCACCGAATACTTCCCCATGGAACGCGATCAGCAGTTGGTGCAGGCCCCCCTCAAGGCGACCGGCACGTTGGGCACATTAGATGTCTGGGTTCGCGTAAACGGTGGCGGCACGACAGGTCAAACGGGTGCCGTTCTTCTGGGCATTGCCCGAGCCTTGCAGGTGAAGAACCCCGATCTTCACGGGAAGCTGAGCGAAGGCGGATACCTCACACGTGATGGCCGGATGGTCGAACGCAAGAAGTACGGTCTCCGTAAAGCTCGTCGGAGCTTCCAGTTCTCCAAACGGTGATCGCTCGCCTTGGCAGCGTTTCCTCCGACATTTCGTACACACGCCCCGACAGGCCTACGCCCGTCGGGGTTTTTTGCTGAACTTTGACACCAAAACACTCAGGCGATCAAGGCAGTGCTCATGGAAGGTTCCGTGTTCAACACTTTGTTGCTTCCCGACCTGCGGCAGATGTTGGAGGAGGACGACGGGCCCGCGCTCAAAGAGTTCTGTGAGGCTCTCCATCCGGGTGTTGCCGCTGAAGTGCTTGAGGAACTCGACACGGCCACCGCGTGGGAGGTCCTCACCCATTGCGGGCCGAAGACTCAAGCCGAGATCCTGGGGTTCCTCCCCCTGCCGTTTCAGGTCCAACTCGTCCAATCGATCGAAGGGCCGCAATTGACGCGGCTAATTGAAGAGATGTCGCCCGACGATCGGGTCGACCTGTTGGAACGCATGGAGCCGGAGGCAGTCGATGCGCTGTTGCCGTTGCTCGCACACGCGGAACGTAGCGACATTCGCAAGTTGCTTTCTTACCCAGAGGATAGTGCCGGGTCGATCATGACGACCGAGTACGCCTCGCTCCCGGCGGACATCACGGTCAGCGATGCCCTGCAACGTGTGCGGAAACAAGCTCCCAGCCGAGAGACGATCTACTACGTCTACGTCACCGACGAGGACCGTCACCTTCGCGGGTTCGTGTCTCTGAGAGACATCATTCTCGCCAAGCCCGACGCGACGCTCGCGCAGCTGATGGAGACGGACGTCATCTCGGTCCGCGTGGATGACGACCAGGAGCACGTCGCCCGCGAAATCGCGAAGTACGACTTCATCGCCATTCCGGTCGTCGACAATCAGAATCGTCTCGTGGGCATCGTCACGCACGATGACGCAGCAGACGTGCTTGTCGAGGAAGCGACCGAAGACCAGCAACGTCAAGGTGCTGTCGAGCCACTCGAGGACAGCTACCTGCAAACCCCCGTTCCCACCTTGGCCTGGAAGCGAGGCATCTGGCTGGTGATCCTACTAGGAGCCTCCTTCCTGACGGCCTATGTGATCAGTTTCTTCGTGGGCGAGGGAGATGGAGCCACGTGGATGGCCATGTTCCTGCCTCTCGTGCTCGCCAGCGGAGGCAACGCAGGCTCACAGTCCGCCACACTCATCATTCAAGCTATTGCCCTGCGAGAGACGGCACTCGGTCATGCACGCCATATTTGTTTTCGAGAGGTGCTGCTCGGAACACTCCTGGGAGGCGGTCTTGCCTGTCTGTCGGTCGTGATTGCATTGACTCTCGTCGAATACTCCTGGCAGGCGATGGTCGTGGGTGTGACGGTGTTTCTCGTGGTCCTGATGGGGACCGTAGTCGGCGCGATGCTGCCGATTGGCTTCAAACGACTCGGCGTCGATCCCGCTCTGATGTCCAACCCCTTGATCGCAGCCCTCGTCGACGTGCTGGGCGTCATCCTCTATTACAACATTGCCCGCATCACTGAAGCAGCTGTGTCGTAGGAGGGTTATTGGACGATGATGAAGACTGTTGCAAAAATCCTGATCAACTTGGGCCTCGTGGTTCCGTTCTTAGTCACCGTCAAGCACATGACTGCCAACCTCCAACTCCGATCCAGTGGTGCTGAGGACGCTACGGTTGAGCACGCAACCACTGAATCGATTGCATCGGTGGTCGCATGGACATCGGCCGGAATGTATATGGTCGCCGTCGGAGTCATCTTGTACCTTCTCAACCGTCGAAAAGAGGGCCCAACCCAAAGCGGGCAAGTGAAAGAAGACTCGTCAGCGACCCGATGACAACGGCCCTTGCGGAACTCCGTCCTTTCAGTCTGGTAATTCATCTGGTAGCGGCTCCGCTCCGCTCGCTGGTGTCCCTTTGCCAGCACGAATGTAGGCCGCTCTTTCACGGGCGTAGTCGTCCGGAGTAATGGCGTCGTCAGTGACGGCTCCCTGTTGTTCGTACTCGGCGAAGTAGCGTTTGAGGTACGACACACACCACCCACATCCCGTGCCGGCCCCGCCGCACTGGCTGAGCTGACTCGCTCGTCGCGGTTGATGCACACGGAGGTGGCTGACGATCTTCCGCTTTGAGACGTGGAAGCAGTAGCAAATAGTGTCGTCGAGCTGCATACGGCGATCATACCTGATGATTTGCGGTGACCCAACTGGTGACGGTCATCAGGCGACGTCACTGGCACCGATCGATGGCGGAGCCGTCGGCTTGGGAATGTCTGTGCCGCGATCGATAGCTACTGAGAATTGCACGATCCCAGGAGAAATCTTGCTTGCCCCTTCCGTTCTGGGTGGGATTTGCCAACATAGAGGGTTGAAAAGCAACCTGATTTGCGGGCAGCCGAACGCAGAGGAATCGGATTTCGCCATGACCGACAAGACGTCAAAAACGCCTGATGCAGACGACGCAGACAAAACATTGCAGTCTGATATGACTGGCGATGACGAAACGGCAGACCTTGATCAGCAGCCGGCAGATGTCACACAGATGGACACGTCGTCGGCCAAACGACCACAAACATCGGACGCCAACCCGACGCTGCTGCTACCGGCTGAGGGCGGACAGATTTCCTCATCTGAAGGTCCCACCCTCATCGAGTCAGCAGATTCCGGAATGGAAACGTCGCGTGACGTCGATGCGACGATGAAGATGGATGCGAGCAACACGCCCGAGGACAATGAGTTAACGACCGCACAGACACTCGTGGGGCCCATCGACACCGGGTTCGAGCCGCCGGCGGACATTGATCCGACGCTCGCCGGTTCCGGGTCGGCCCCATTGAGACCCGGGGACACGATTCCCGAGCGTTCGGATGTCTCCGAACCAATTGATCGCACTCTTGCAGCAGACGCTTCGATAGAGGCTTCCGGGAACGACGACTCTGAAGGGGGCACGATCTATCCCAAGTTGGGGCGCTACCAGGTACTGAAGGTGCTCGGTCAAGGAGCGTTTGGCATGGTCTTTCTCGCTGAAGATCCGCATCTTGATCGGAAAGTGGCGATCAAGGTCGCCAAGACGGGCGTGCTCACTGGCAAGCAGGACGTCGACCGCTTCATGCGCGAGGCAAAGTCAGCCGCGCAGCTACGCCACCCGAACATTGTGCCTGTTTACGAGTACGAACGGCTGCCGCATTCGAGTTACATTGCGTACCAATTCATTGAAGGTCGCACGCTGGGCGATCTCATGAAGGAACGCGGCAAGCTGACATGCGAAGAGGCAGCCGGTTACATCATCAAACTGGGCGAGGCCCTCCACTACGCACACGCACACGGGATCATTCATCGGGACATCAAGCCGGAGAACATTCTGCTCGATAATGATGGTGAACCGCACATTGCTGACTTTGGTCTCGCGCGGCGTGACGACGGCGACACACTCAAGACCCGCGAGGGAATGTTCATGGGCACGCCGTCCTACATGAGCCCCGAACAGGCCGGTGGCAAGGCACATCTTGCAGACGGGCGGACAGACATCTGGAGTCTGGGCGTGATCCTGCACGAGATGCTCACGAAGGTTCGCCCCTTCCGAGGTAGCGTGACCGAGGTGCTCGTCGCCGTCCAGAATTGGGAGCCACCCCCACTGCGGCAAATCGACAAGACCATCCCCCGCGATCTGGAGACGATTTGTCAGAAATGCCTGACGAAGAAACTCGACGAACGATACGAGACCGGTCACGAAGTCGCTGAGGAATTGCAACGCTGGTTGGACGGACATCCCATCAAGGCACGACCAATCGGGCTTTTAGACCGCACATGGCGATGGGCCAAACGAAACCCCGATGTGGCCGGGATGTTGGGAGTCGTGTTGGCCGCGTTGCTGATCGGTGCAATGGTCTCGACCTGGTTTTGGTTCCAGGCCAGCCGCAGTGCACAGGCGACGCTCGACGAACAGACCGAACGTGCATTGGACCGGTTGGCAGCAGTGAGTGGAGCAGTGCCTGCCTCCGTGCCTGTGTTGATCGAGGGGCTGATTCCATTCCGTGACGACATCGCCCCGCGACTCAATCAGGTCATCGATTCGACAAAGCTGACCGATGCGGCACGCACACGGCTGTTGATGCTGCAGGCGGTGCTGATCCCGATGAGCCGAGAGGAAATCACGGAACTCACTGACCGCATCTGGCCTCAGTTGCTCCATTCAGAAGCTGACGAACTGATGATGCTGACGGGTCTTCTCAAGCAGCATGGCTACGAAAATCTCGTCGACAAGCAACTCTGGCGGAAGAGCGAGCAAACATCGAACGATGAGTTGCAGCGATTCCGCGCGCTGGCTGCGCTCTCAGCATTGGAGTCAGATGTTCCTGATTGGGGGCATGTCAAATCGGACCTTGTTGCCGAGATGCTGACGATGGACCTGATCGAATTGACACCCTGGCTGGAGGCTCTGCGTCCCATTCGCGCGGAGTTGGAGGGTCCACTGACAGAACAGTTTATGTCCGGCCCTGATCGCTCGATGCGAGAACGTGCCGCGACCGTCTTAGCAAATCTGTACAACGATTCTCTGGATACGCTGGTGGCCTTGGTACCACAAGCGAAGCCCGAACAGTTGCCTCCTCTTCTGGAGGCACTCCGTTCACGATCGGATCAAGTGACAGGTGAATTGACCGATGAACTGCTGACGTCGTTGGAATTGCCAGAGAGTCCTGAAAGGAACGCGCGCGTCACCAACTTCGCGGTCGCTCTTGTCGCCCTTGGGCAAGGTAAGCCTGTCTGGCCGTTGCTGGGAGCGTCTGAAAATCCCGGGATGCGCACGCGGCTCGTTCATGCCATGGCCCCAGGTGGTGTCTCTTGGGAAACGATTGATTCTCGACTGGAATGGGATTCAGACCCCGTCGCTCAAGCGGCGTTGTGTCTGATCCTGGGGGAATATGGACCCGGTGATTTGTTGCCGGGCGATCGAGAACGGTTGTCTGACAAGCATGGGGACGTGCTGGCAACCCATCCCCATGCGGGGGTGCATGCCGCTGTCGAATGGTTGCTGCGGCAATGGGGCATGGAGGCGAAGGTCGATGAAACCATCGAGGCCTTGCAATCAACCGAGCATGATCCCGAACGAGGCTGGCACGTGGATTCCCAAGGTGTCACGTTCTCCGTCTTCCAGGGACCAATCACGTTTGCGATGGGGTCGCAGCCAACGACATTGCACCATCAATCCAATGAAATCCTGCACTCTCGGACAATCCCACGATCATTTGGCATCGCCAGTCATGAAGTCACGATTGCAGACTACAAGCGGTTCCTGGAGTCTCAGGAGATGGAACTGGACCCTCAACTTGCGGATTTCGCCCCCACAGATGATTGCCCCGTCATGTTTCTCCGGTGGTTTGAGGCAGCCATGTACTGTCGCTGGCTGAGTGAGCAGGCGGGCATCGCCGAAGACCAGATGTGCTATCCGTCCCTGGATCGGCTGAAGAAGGCCAGCGAGACGATCGGGGCAACACTCAAACTGCCCGAAGACTTACTCGACCGCACTGGGTATCGCCTCCCGACCGCCGCTGAGTGGGAGTATGCCTGTCGCACAGGGGCGGAGACGGCATGGTCATTTGGCAACGAAGAGTCCTATTTTGGCAAATATGGCTGGTACACCGACAACACCCGCGAGCAGGCGGAACCGGTCGGATTGTTGAAGCCGAACGCATGGGGCTTGTTTGACATGCATGGCAACGCTCTCGAATGGTGCCACAATTATTTCTTTGAAGACTTCGCGACCCCACAGGCAGAAACAGAGACCGTGATCGATGGGACGGAGACACGTGAAGGAAGCGGACGAGAACTCCGGGGCGGCAGCTACTTTCGCCCGGAGTCAGATGCCACCACTGCCTATCGCTGGTATGACCAACCCCGAATCATTTACTTCGACTATGGATTTCGCCTGGCTCGCACGTATCGCTCCGCTCCAACGGAGTAGCACTGCGGATGACTGCTGTGGGTGAGATTTCTCTGGTTGCGATGATGTCTTCTCGCAACGCGCGCTCAACTTTGAGCTATGGTTGAACTCAGGTGGCACCTGTTGCCCGTCGATCAGGCATCACAACCCTTACTACCTCCCCAACGTGCACGGTAGCGGCGAAGGACACGTCATGAGCGCACCGACCCATCAACCCGAAGAAGGCTGCCCGCAGTGTGGCAGTGAAGCGGATTGGGGTTCGTCTTCATGGTGCCCCGACTGTGGCTACTATCCCGCCATCGGTGCGCTCGTCGAAACCCCCAAATTTGAGTGCGAAGAACAGATCTACGACCACTGGTGGGAGGCTGTTCCCGTCTGGTTATGGGTACTCGCGGGTGGAGTGGGGGTAATTTTCGTCACCAATGTCATCGGACGGGTGATCTTTGCAGAAACCATCCGGCTGTATTGGACCATTGGGCAGATGGCTCTCGGTCTCATCGCCACCATTGCCTGTCACTTCATGGCCTACATGTTCGGTGCATCAAAAAGTGATCGCATTGGGCCACTCGACGCATTCCTCAAGCCCATCGCGACATGGCAACCGGCCCTCATGGCCATGCCGCAAACGTCAAAGTTGCTGTGGGGATGCACTTGGGGCTTCGCAGCAATCTTTTTCGGATTTCTCATCATGGGGGGCGTCAACATTCAGGAACTCGCTGAAGCTCACCAAAAAGCGCAAGCAGAAGAACCGACGAAAAAACGCACCAACCCGATGGCCTTCATGATCAAGTCGGCCACCACGATCGCCTCAGCGCAAGACAACCTGCCCTCGAATAGTGCAGCACCCGAGTCGATGGAAGACGCACTCGCCGAATTCACGGGAACTGCAGGAGCGGGTGAAGATGGCAGCTTGTCGGTTGACGGCAGTCGCATGACGGATACCGACAGTTCCATCGGGGGAGGTGCGAATCCAGATGCCTACCTTGAAGAGCAAAAACGGATTGCCTCGGGAGGGTCTCCCGGTAAGGAGTCGAACGGACAGGGTGAGACCACTGATTCAGGTGCAGAGGGGCAATCAAGTGAGTCTCCTTCGTCCACCAGCGACGTCTCAATCAATCAGGGGTCAGCGTCATCGGATGGTTCTCAGACATCAGGGACGCATCAGTCCGGTGCACCGGGCGGAAGGAGTTTCGCAAGCACCACGAAATCAAATGGTTCAAGCTCAACGATCAATCGACACGAGAAACTTCAATGTCTCGTTTTCGGATACACAACGAATGCACAAGGGGATCCACGATCGCTGTTGCTAGCTGCACCCTTACACGGGGGCCTGAAGTTTGTTGGAAAAGTCTCCGTCGATAACGTGGATCCAATGACTCTTTCGCAAATGGCTGAACGATTCGCGAGCCTGCAGCAACGTTTCCCCACGATCAACAGTCCCTACGGTGGCCGCTGGCTGAAGTCCGAATTGTTCTGTGTGGTCGAGTTCACAGGCTGGTCCCTCAACGGTCGGCTCAACAGTCCCTACATCTCTGATTACGCATTCGTGGGTGTGAAGTAAGCTCCTCGACTGATTCCGCATCAACTGTCGGACGACCGCTTAGCAGATGGTATGCTCTCGCTCCCTCTTTCAGACAAGGTCGAGTAGTTTATCCTCTATCATAGTCGTCACTTACAAACAGCGATTGCTGTCTCGGCTTGAGTGCACCACACGCCACGATTGATCAAACGGGAACCGATCTCAACTGTTCTCGAGCATTCTGAGAACTCTCTCAGAAAACTTAGAAATCCCAATCTCAACAGAGTTCACGACCTGCGCTGATCGATGGGCTATCTCGACAGATGCGATGTCTGTTCGTCCTTGACGCTCGGCAAGACGCTGATATTTTGGGACCTTGTGGTGCTGAGTGGGAACTTGTGGTGATTGCGGCTTTCACTCGCGTTTGTTGGCCCCTTGCTAGTCCTTGATCGTCGTATCTTATGTCTCTTACAGGGACTTATCACAGGACTGTCGATGAAAAACAGCGGCTCGCGGTTCCCAAAAAACTCAAGGAGGCCCTCCTTTTAGAGACAGAATACACCGTCTATGTGGCTCCGGAAACGGATCGAGCACTGACTCTCTATTCAGGGCATGAATTTGATCGTAGAGCGACCCGTTTGGTCGAACTCTCCGCTCAGCGAACTGAGGTGCGGAATTACCAACGTTTGTATTACTCCCAAGCGGAGCAGGTCGAACTCGACGCCCAAGGGCGAATTCGACTGCCGGAACGGCTGATGGAATTCGCAGGCATCGAGCAGGAAGTGGTGCTGTTAGGCGTGCATGATCATATCGAGATCTGGGATCGAATACGTTGGGGTGATTTTCTCCAACAACACAGCGCTGAATTCGACAAGATGTCTACCGCAGCATTGGGGTAGACAAGGCAAAATAGCAGTGTTTGCCATGACATGACCCGCATGGCAGTTCAGGAAATATGGGAGATCCGCTGGCTACCGGGCTCGCGGAAACGGCGGTCATGATGACCACCTTACAGAGGCGATCGGCACCTTCATGTCGATCGCCGCCGTTCGCCTCGCACACGGCTGAATGGAGTCGGCTGCGAGGCGAACGGCTTTTTGATCTTCCCCCACGCTGGTTTTCCCGCTAGAAAACGCGATTCCGTCTCGGCCTCGCTTGGGCACCGTAAGACTTCTGGTGAGTCGGGGCATCTCATTTTCAATTCTCCCCGTGACGGTTCACCAACCGCCTGACACGAATCCAATCCTCATGCGTCCCTCCCGACGCGATCAAATTGCCATCCATCAGCCTGTGTTGCCGCACGAGGTTCGAGAGTCTCTCGACCTCCGACCCGGACTGACTGTGGTCGATGCCACCGTCGGAGCGGGGGGGCACAGTCGCGAGATCTTTCCACTCATTCAACCGGACGGCCTGCTCATCGGGATTGATCGTGACCCGATGATGCTCGAATTGGCTGGTCGAGTCCTGAACATCCCCCACCCAAACATCGTCCTGCATCAATCAAGTTATGTGGAACTGCCTGACATCATGGCCGAGCACTCGATCACCGGTGTCGACCGCGTGCTTGCCGATCTCGGTCTGTCGTCGGATCAGCTGGCAGACGACAGCCGCGGTTTCAGTTTCGATGCCAACGGACCGCTCGATCTGCGATTCGATCCCTCATCAGGAGAGTCAGCCGCAGAAATACTCGCCAGCCATTCGGTTGAAGACCTGTCCTCCATCTTCAGCGAATTCGGTGAGGAGCCATTCAGCAAACAGATTGCCTCAGCCATTGTCGGGGCACGACGCCACTCACCGATCCAGACATCCCGGGATTTGGCTGCGTTCGTCGAAGCAGCCGTTTCACGACGTGGGCAGTCATCGAAACATCCGGCGACGCGAGTTTTTCAAGCGTTGCGAATCGCCGTCAATGAGGAGTTGCAGCACGTCACCGACTTCGTCGACCGCGTGCTGCCGCAAGTTATCGTTTCGGGTGGTCGAGCGGCGATCATCACATTTCACTCGTTGGAAGACCGACTCGTGAAGCGAGCCTTTCGAGACAAGCAGAAGTGGCAGCCCGTCACATCCAAGCCGATCACTGCCTCGTCCGTCGAACGACGTCAGAATCCCCGATCACGCTCAGCCAAACTTCGAGTCGCGGTGCGAACATGAGTCGACAATCATCGAAGACTGCCTCCCGACGTCCGCCCAAGGATGGTGCGCCCTCAAATGACCCAAACGAAAAGGACGGTGATTGGGGCTTCGAGCAGGACGATGACGAGAAAACGATCGAGCCGCGTCTGGGCTTCGTGCTCGCGGCATGTCTGCTGCTGATGTTCGGATTCGTGCTGTACAACAAGTACCAACAGACAAAGGCGGGAGCGAAACAGTCCGTGACGCAGGAGGGCACTGGCCCCAAATCGTCAAATAGTGAGGAGGGTCTTCCTGGTGAAGAGAAACTCCCGACCGCTCCTCAGTCGTTCGTGAGTACATCGCCGGAACCTGCCACAGAATCGAGTCGCTCGTTCGATCCCTTTGGTGAACGGACGCCGACTCCGGCAGAGCCGAATTTGGCGACAGCGCCCAACGAAGCGTCTTCCGGCAGCTTCAACCCGTTCGCAGGCGAGCAAGTGGTCACCACAAGTGAGACGCCGCCATCCTCCTCACTGCCGTCTCAGGAAGAGCCATCGCCATTTGACGAAGAGCCGTTCCCTGAACCGGCTGACGCCGGGGATTTCAATATGGTTGAGAATTCCCCCCCTCCACCGCCTTCAGACGAGCCGCTGTTCGATCTCAAACCAACGTCGATCGACACCCAACGGTCGTCTTCAGGAAACGAGTCAGAGTCCGAGACGGTTCCCTCAGATGAGCAATTCGCAGCGTCGACTCCCGAGCCGGACCCCTTCGGGCTACCATCAGCACCCCTCTCACCCGAAGCCGATACCTCGCCTGTTGAACAGCAGGAACCGGAACCACTGGAGGCAATGGACCTCGCGATGCCTCTTTCACCGCTGGAACCGGAGCCGGACCCCTTTGCTGGCAGTGACTTCAACGAGAGTTCACTCGCTCAACCCGAAGCGGAGCCGAATCCTTTCGGCAAGGTTGCGGATATCGAGAATTCGACGTCGTCAGAACCAGTGAACGAGCTTGTGTTCCCTACGGACGAATGGCCCGAAGAGACACCGCCGAAGGTTCCAGAACAACCGGTCGACGCTTTTGCGGCCCGTGAAGAGCCCATTCAATCGCCTGCTCTGCCCAGCCTCCCGAACGCATCTCCATCGAATGGCGAAGGCGATGAAAGTGGCTTTGGTTGGGAGTTGGAACCTGTCCCCAGTCTTCCGTCCAGTCAGACAGTCACGCCAGAACCGGCATTCGGCCGTCCACAGCCGAGATCGTTTTCGGCATCGCCTCCAGAGAGTGTTATCAGCGAACGAGAGGTCACAGTCACCCGTAATGACAGTCTGTGGTCGATTGCTCAAGACGCCTATGGCACGGCTCGATATGTTCCCGCGCTCGCGCAGTACAACAAGGACCGAGTCCCACATCCGGACAAACTGAAGCTCGGCGTGAAACTTCGCATTCCTCCGCCAGAAGTTTTGGAGGGTCGATTTCCGAACATGTTTCGCACGACCAATCGCCGCGACACATTGATCTCGCCTACGGGGGCGCAAGCAACCCACACATCAACAACTGCTCAAGCCGGATTCTTTCTCGATCGTCAGGGGCGTCCGGTCTGTCGGGTTGGTGAAGATGACACGCTCACCCGCATTGCGCAGCGATACCTGGGACGATCATCCCGTTGGACCGATATATACGGCATGAACGGTGATCAACTGAAGAGTCCCGAAACCCTGAAACCCGGCATGATCTTGCGGTTGCCGGCCGATGCGACCCGTGTCGCAGTCGATGACGACGCCTCATTGAGCCGATAATCATTCAGGGGCGATTCGCAGGGCATCGTGATTCCCTTGACGGGAAGCGAATACAGATCTGCTGGCATTCGGAAACCTCACTTTCCATGTCCTGTCCTCGTCATTCCCGCCTGCGCGGGAATGACGTAACTCATCAAACGGAAAGCAATCAATCCCACGTCACGGACTTCGCAGCGGTATGGATGAGAGTTCGCCCGATCTCATCCGCCAATTGTCAAGTACTCCTTCATTACAGATCGACCCATGCTGATTTTCCGCTTCACCGCCGGCCTCCTGTTGATACTCTCCGTGTCGTTGGTCGGGATCAAACTCGAGAAGGATGAACTGGCACTCAAGCGAACGATCAGTCTTCAGCATTATCGGATGGGCCAACTCCTGGAGGAGCGGTCTCGATTACGGATTCGCATGCACGAACTGACCGGGCCAGCTGTGCAGGCGTCTCATGACACTCCTCATGAGACCACACTGTGAGCCGTCGTCTGCAACTGTTGACCGTCAGTCTACTCCTGCTTTGGGTGACGATCGCAGGTCGCTTGACATATCTCCAGTTGAAGCAGCATCAGGCGTTCTCCACCCATGCTATTGAGCAGCAGATCTTTCAGGAACGAATCCCTGCTCGTCTGGGAGACATCGTCGACTGCAATGGCCACCTGCTGGCGACATCATCGACGTGTCTGAGCCTCTATGTTGATCCAAGTCGGCTCGTTGACCCGACAACGTTCGCCAGAAATGTCGCGACGGTCCTCAACCTCGATTCTGCAAAACTCGTTTCCCGAATCGAAGAGCAACGATCGCGCCAGTTCATTTGGGTTCAACGGCGACTCGCTGACGACCAAGCCGATGCGGTACTCAGCCTGGACCTCCCCAGTCAGGGTTGGGGCCTGCGTCAGGAGTTGAGGAGAGTCTATCCTCATCATGAGTTAGCGGCCCACGTTCTCGGGTGGCGCAATATTGACGGTGACCCGCAGGCGGGGCTGGAGAAGTCGCTGAACGAATCCCTGCAAGGTGTCGACGGACAACGGACGCTGGTGCGTGATGCTCGAGGGTACGTCATTGAGGTCTTGGAAGAAGTCACACAGCCGCCCCAACATGGCAGCACCGTCGTACTCACCCTCGATGCGGATATTCAGCGTGCAGCAGAGGATCGGTTGGACGATCTCATCGATGAGTGGAAACCTCGCTCGGCATCCGCGGTGGTCCTCGATCCACTAACCGGTGACGTGCTCGCGATGGCCTCACGACCGACATTCGATCCGGCCAACCCCTCCGCTGTTCCCACAGGAGCATGGACCAATCCGATTGTCTCCTCAGCCTTTGAACCGGGATCGACGATCAAACCGTGTCTCGCCGCGTGGGCCATCGACCGGCGAATCATTGCTCGCGATGACAAGTTCTCGTGCATGGGCACCTATCAGATGGGTCGACGCGTGCTGCACGACCACCGTTCCTTGGGAACTCTGGATATTACAGGAATCATCACTCATTCAAGTAATATCGGCATGGCCCAGATTGGCCAGCGGCTAGGGAATGACCGGTTGTTTGCAGCCGTTCGTGCATTCGGCTTCGGGCGAAAGACGGGGATCGAATTGCCGGGGGAAGCTGCTGGCATTGTCCGACCATTGCACCGATGGGATGACTACTCCACTGGCTCGGTTCCGATGGGACAGGAAATCGCACTCACTCCGCTACAGATGATCGCCGCCCATGCGGCTCTGGCCAACGGCGGCAGGCTGTTGACCCCTCATCTCGTCCTGCGTTTGACTGAGACCGATCGACAACCACGTGACTTGCTGGCGACATCGATTCTCGGCGAGGATGTCTCCCGCTGGATGACGTCTGGTCCATTGGTCGAAGTCGTCAAACGCGGGACAGCCAAACGGGCAGCGATCGACGGGATCAAGGTGTTCGCGAAGACAGGCACAGCTCAAAAATTCGACATGGAGTCTGGAAGCTACTCAGACACACGATACGTCAGCTCATGCATCTGCGGAGCGCCGGCCGATGCTCCCCGCGTTCTTGTGCTCGTCACCGTCGACGAAGTCACCACGACCGACGAACCCGCCGGTGGCAAAGTCGCTGCCCCCGCCGCATCGGACATCTTGAAGGCGGCGCTCGATTTACTCAAGACCTCACCCCCTTCTCTACGGCTCCTGCAAATGGCCGCTGACGATTTCTCGTCACCGCAATGAACGCACAACAAGACAAACTCGTCGACAAACAGGGTTGTGCCAGGCTCATTAAGAGAATCCGATTGTAATCGAGTGGTGCCTCACTGCTAATAATTCGGGTTGGGCGGCAGGGTCAGACCAACGGGATGGCCCTGAGATTCCGCGTCCACACACCGGGGCCATCCGCTGCGCTCCTGACCCCGCCACCAAAATAACAAGCTTTGACGTTCCACTAAAACAACTCTGCAATCGGTTCTCCGCGTGCCAACACGCTGACCGGGCGACCGCTGTGATCCACGAACTGTTCGCTCGTGTCGACACCAAGCACGTGATACACCGTCGCCAACAGGTCGGCCGGGCTTACGGGCCTTGATGCGGGTTCTTCGCCCATAGAGGTTGTTGCCCCGACGATCTGCCCCCCACGCACACCTCCGCCCCCCATGAGAGCAAAGCCGGCTCGTCCCCAGTGATCGCGACCGCCATGCTTGTTCATCCGAGGTGTGCGACCAAACTCTCCGCACACCACGACGAGCACGCGATCGTAGAGACCACACTCAACGAGATCATCCAGTAGGGCAGCCAGCATTTGGTCATAAGCTGGCAACTGCCGATCGAATCCTTGCTTGAGATTGCCGTGATGATCCCACATGTTCGACGATGAGTCGGTGTTCAGCGTGACGAACGTCGCTCCCGCCTCGACCAGTCGCCGGCAGAGCAAGGCTCCCTGTCCCCAGGTGTTGCGGCCATACCGGTCGCGAACGGAGTCGCTCTCCTGCGAAAGATCGAACGCCGATTGGCCCGCAGCACTCGTCAACAGGCCGATCGCTTGTTGATGCTGCGTTGACAAAGGAAGTCCCTCAGCACCTCCGAATGACCGTTCCTTACCATCAGTGAGCGCCTGGCTCAAGGCGACTCGCTCCCGGAGACGATCGACGGTCATCGCATCCAGCGGTCGCAAGTCACGAACACTCACCGACTGATCGGCATTGTAGAACGGGAACGGCATTGTCACCGTGAATGGTGCGAACTCCTGACCCAGATAGGCCGCATCAAACTGTTGCGAGTACAACTGAGTCGGCAGATCAGGGCGAATGTGTACGTAGGGCAGCATCCCTCGCACGTTTGCCCCTCGCAACCGAGCCGTCACTGAACCGGCAGAGGGATGCCTCGGCTCTGGACTCTTGGAAGTCGGACCGAGATGACCCGTCTGCATCGCGTGCGTGCCGGTAACATGATCGTTCGACGGATGCGTCAATGATCTGATGACCGACAGCCGATCCATCCGGGTTGCCTGCAAAGGCAGCAGCTCGTTGATCTCCAGACCGGCGACATTCGTCGCAATCGAGCGATAGACACCCCGACACTCAACCGGAGCCTGCGGCTTCATGTCGTACATGTCGATGTGACTCGGCCCGCCACCCAACCAAATCTGAATGACCGCTGTGTCTTGGGGCTGAGTCGTCGGAGACCCGTGCAGCAGACGGGCTCCGGCGGTCGCTGCGACTCCTACTTGAACAAACTCTCGACGGCTCAATCGCCGACGAGAGCTTCGACGAGTCTGAACTGAGGTCGTCGACTTCATACAGGAAAGTCTAACATTGATGGAAAGGCGCGAACAGAGTTTGTCGGCGAGCGGGGGATGTCAATTCCCCGATGAGGGTGGGGCACCCTGTGCGAACTTGCTATGAATTGCTATCGGAGCATCGACTACGGAGGAATGACATCCCCCGCTCGCCGGTGTCAGCTGACCTGCGGTCGGCTGCGATCGAGAATGGGGGCGAACTTCGTGTCCCATGCGAGAGTGCCGAAGATGTAACCGTGATCGCCTGCGAGACGCGACGCACAGAACGCATCGGCAACAACGGTGTCACCATGCCGAACCAGCAGAGATCCCTGCAGAGCGAGTGCCATGTACTCGACGAGTCGTCGGGCGCGAAACGGTTGCTGCTCGACGTTTTGCAGATCGATTTGGAGGCGACCAATGAATTCATCGAGCCGTCGGTCGCCGCCGTCAGCAAGATGCAGTTCATCGAAGTACGCATCGAGCGACTCCGGCTCGCGGGACATGGCACGCAGGACATCGAGACACATCACGTTGCCTGATCCCTCCCAGATCGAGTTCAGCGGGGCCTCACGATACAGCCGAGGAAGAATCGACTCCTCGACGTACCCGCTCCCACCGAGACATTCGAGCGCTTCTGCCACCAGCTGAGGAGTCCGCTTACAGACCCAATACTTGGACATCGCGGTCGCGATGCGGGCGAATCGCTGCTCCTGCGAGTTGTCTGCCCCATCGAAAGCTCGCGCCAGCCGCAACATGAGAGTCGTCGCCGCTTCGGTCTCGATGGCAAGGTCGGCCAGGACGTTCTGCATGGCCGGCTGGTCGATGAGCAGCTTGCCGAACGCCTTCCGATGAGCCGCATGATGGATGGCCTGTGCCGTCGCGTGACGCATCAGTCCTGCCGATCCCGCGACACAATCGAGTCGCGTATGCTGCACCATCTCGATGATTGTCTGTACCCCCCGCCCTTCATCGCCAACCATGACGGCCCAGGTGTCGTGATACTCGATCTCGCTGGACGCATTGGAGCGGTTGCCGAGTTTGTCCTTCAGCCGTTGCAGTGCGAAGCGGTTGCGTGTGCCGTCCGGCAACCAGCGCGGGAACAGGAAACAAGACAGCCCGTTCTCCGTCTGTGCGAGCATGAGGAACGCGTCACACATCGGTGCCGAGCAGAACCATTTGTGTCCGGTGAGGAGATACTCCTGTCCGCGTCCGCCCACGCCGACAGGCCGTGCCGTCGTCGTGTTCGCACGCACATCGGAGCCACCCTGTTTCTCAGTCATCGCCATGCCGATGAGTGCCCCCGGCTTCTGGTCAACCGGCAAGTTGCGTCCGTCGTACTGCGTTGATGTGAGTCGCCGGACCCACGCCTCGCCGAACGCTCCTTCATTTTGCAGGACCGGGACACCCGCAAAGGTCATCGTCAATGGACAGCCGACGCCGCTTTCGACGGGGAAGAACATGAAATTCATCGCTGCACGGACCACATGTGCCCCCGGATGAGAGTCGTTCCACGGGAGCGCGTGTGTCTCAGCCTCGACGCCGATCGTCATCAGCTCGTGCCATGCAGGATGAAACTCCACCTCATCAATCCGATGGCCGAAGCGGTCATGCGTGTGCAGAACAGGCGGATTGCGATTTGCCTGGAATCCAAGATTGATCACCCGCTCACTGGACATCAGCCGTCCGAATTCGGTCAGCCGATCTTTTGCCCAGCCGCCTTGCTCGCGTTCGACCCCCTCGATGAGAGCCGCATCGGACCCGAAGGTGTCGTACTCCTGCAACGGCGGCGGTTGGTTCGTGACCTCGTGTGTTGCGAAGAATTCAGCGGCATCTTCTAAAAGCATTACGTTACCTCGGGCCGACTGGTGGTTTGACTTCCTCCTCTCATCAACTCCCGCGGACTGGGTCGGGTTGGTGCCATGGCGGTGGACAAGCGGCGTCGATCTTGTCGGCATGCTCTTCGGGGATTCGCACGCTCGCAGCCGCAACGGCGTCCTCAATGTGCTGAGACTTCTTGACTCCCACAATGAGTGACGACATGGCCGGTTGCTGGAGAGTTGTTGCCAACGCGTACTGCGACATGGGGACATCAATCTCGGCGGCGAGCGGCTCGATCACTTCCAACTGATCGAAATACTTGTCCTCCATCGCCCACATCCACTCCGGCTTCTCCGCTGCTCGTGAGTCGGATGGCAGTGACTTCCCACGTTGGTACTTGCCTGTGAGCATTCCTCCCTGCAACGGTTGATAGGGTGTCACCCCGATGTTGTGTCGTTCGCAAAATGCCAGATCGTGATGAAATTCGCGGCGGAGCAGGCTGTATGGGATCTGCGATGACACGATGCGTGGACCTCCCTGTCGGTCTGCAATCCACAGCATCTCGCACAACTGGGCTGCATTAAAGTTCGACGCACCAATGCAGCGGGCCTTGCCCTGACGCACGATCGTTTCCATCGCTGAGAGCGTCGTGTCGAGCGGGACGTGCTTGTCCGGCCAGTGCATGATGTACAGGTCGACGTAGTCTGTCTGCAATCGTTGCAAACTGCGATCGATCTCGCGCAGAATATGACTTGGCGACAGCCCCCGGTCTTGTGGACCGGGGCCGATCGGAGCCGACACCTTTGTTGCCAGCACAACCTTGTCACGACGCCCCTTGATCGCCTTGCCCACAATCGTTTCCGTAACACCCCCCGGACTTCCAAGGAAGCGAGCGTATCCTTCGTAGTTGTTCGCCGTGTCAATGAAGGTGATGCCCAAATCGACCGCCTGATGGACCAGAGCAATGGACTCCTGCTCCGACACGGGGTCGCCAAACGTCATCGTCCCCAGACAAATTGGCGATACGAGCAGCCCACTTGCTCCCAGTTCACGACTTTGCATTGAGATCTCTCCGATTGGCTCTTATTCGACGATCCTGCTGATGTCGATCAGGTGGAGTTGCCGGCCTTCATCGATGTGCGGCGAGTCGATCACCACAAACTTGCCGTCCCTGCTGAAACGGGGATGCGTGTCACACCGCCATTCTCCGGTGTACTCTTTCGGCGAGTGGAAGTCACCCAGCTCGACGACTCTGCCGGTCTCGACATGATAGAGATACGGCGTCTGATTCCGCTGCTTGTCCGGGTAGGTGTCGTTAAGAATCCACTCATTCCCAGGCAGATAAGTGCAGTGGCCGTCCCGTTTCATCAGGTCATTGCCGACCGGCTGCACCTCACCTCCCTGTTGGTCCTCAAACAAAAAGAACCCCCTCCCGTGTGGATGCTGCTCCGAGAAGGCGAGAATGTGCTCCGGGTCTCGCCAGATGAAGTGTGATGTCAGCCCATTGTCGTCAACAATGCGAATATCACTGCCATCCGGTGCGGCGGACAACATCCGCGTGAGCCGCTTGCCGTTCGGGTATCGCCAGCGATGCAGAAAGACGAACCGCGACCCATCAGGATTGAAAAGCAGATGATTAAAATAGTGCTTGATCCCCGGCTCTTCGCGAGGAATTTTTCCCAAGGCAGCGATCTCTGCGATTGAAATGATGAGATCCGATTCGCCCGTCTCCAGATTGACACGTTCAATGCCTGAGTCGATCGGTGAGAGGTCGTCAGCATGCGGGTCTGCAAGGCCGACATACCCGTAACCAGGACGAACGTCATTGATCCGGCGAAAGTCTGCATTGACCGCCGTCTTGCCATCGGCACTCAGAGAGTACACCGGAGCATTCATCGTCCGCTTCACGCCCGTCGCGACGTCGAGGACGTGGCTCACATACTGGCCTTCTGCACGGTCATTCCAGATAACCTGTGACTGTGTTCCGGGCAACCACTGCAACATACATCCTTGCTGCCAGCCCCACGCGGTGCTCTGTCCCAGTTCAATCCATCTGTCATTGTCCTGCAGGTCGACCATCCCCACCTTGATGACATCGTCGGGTCGAGGTGATCGGTGCTCGAAGTCGACCTCCATCCCCAGCACGTAGCGGTTGGTGGGATCGAACTCGTACTTGTCGTAGTACCCGAACCAATGGTGCTTCGGCCCGCGCGAGATGACACGAGTTGGCAGATCCGGGGCCGAACCTGCAGCGATGCTGAGTCTCGACGAGGCGAGGCCGGCTCCCACCAGTCCACAGGTGGTGGCCCGCATCCATTGGCGTCGTGTCAGTCGTGAGTTGGGATCGTCGAACAACAAGGGAATGTTCCTTTGGATGAATTGGGTTGATGTCAACCGTCGGCTGCTGATTCATTCGCCATCTTTGTCACCCTGCATGGCAAGCTCGTTGAGCAGGCGAATGGCTTGCTCCACCATCAATTCCCCGCTCCCCGGCGCGACCCGTGAATTGACCGTTTCGTAACTTCCCTCCGCGAACGCCTTGCGAGTCGGGATGTATCCGGGGGCGTCATTGGTCAATTCAATCACGATGGTCGTCTCGAACGGCGAGGCCTGTTTGATGGCGAGGCCCAGATCAACAAACACCTCGCCCGGCAGGGTCACGATTGCCACGTCATCGCTCAGCCGAAATGCCTGCACTTCAAGCCCGATTGTATCGCCGCCTCGGAGTTGCAGGGCCATGATCTTGTACGCTTTGACGCGTTCGAGAAACGCCAGACCCGAATCGTCGACGCGGGCCATGTTGGCATGTGCCTGTTCGATTTCCGCGTCGGTGTACTGTTGAAGGTCAACCTCAACGATGACTTGTTCGACCGCCAGTGCTGGCTTCGTCACGGAATCCAGCTTGGGGAGTTCGTCAGAAACAGTCTGTCCAAGCATCGTGCCGATCTCGTGTGTCTTGCGACGTCCTTCCGGATGTGGCTTCGTCACGTCGACATGATTGATATCGCCACATGTCCCGGCGACGAACAGAGAGACGAACTCGTCGCCGTAACTCTCACGAAGCACCTCCTCGACATAGCGGGGATAGTCCGCCGAGTACAACGATCCCCCCAGTGTGTCCAGATGCAGAGCAAAGGCCACTATCGCCGCTTGCGGATTAGCACCACTCTCAGACGTGAACGTAATCAACCCGACTTCTGGATCGATCGGCCCGGCTGCTCGCACGATGTTCGGATTCAAATGTCCCGGATTGAACCGCACGGGGCCCGTCTTCATGTGAAACCGGCGATTGAACGACAACCGATCCTCATGCGCGTATCCGGCTCGTAGTGTGACCGATTGCAGGTTCTGCTGGGCGATCATCAGGGCTCGCACCAACCGCCCGACCAACTCTGTTGGGTAGTCGGTCACCTCGTGTGGATCGAGGCCTTTCTCCGCCATGAGCCGATCATGGAAATGTTGTCGCAGGGCCCCGAAGTACAAAGGCCCGGTGTGTGAATGCGTCGCCGCGATAGCGATGTGCTCCGACGGGATACCGGTCACCTGCTGGGCCTGTTCACGCGCCCGTTGCGACACGTCCAGTGAGACTGCCGAGATGTCGCAGAACACCAGAGCTGCCTGCGTGTCTCCCTGCCGCATAACGACCGCCTTCGCCAGCAACGGATCGATGGTGCCCGTGTTGAGCCGTTCGCTGAAGTAGCCACTCATGCGATACCCAGACACGGGCGTGATGTCGACCACACCGACGCCGGATTCGAACGGCTCCTCCGCCCGGCCCGCAGTGGCCGAAAGCACAAGACACATCAACATCAGACAAGGACACAATCGCCGCATGACCTGCTCCCGTTTCTGTTGGTTGGCTGAATGGAGATCGTAAGCCTTGAGACAGAGGGAGAAAAGCGGGTGGGGGGGGGGGGGGGGGGGAGAGGGGGGGTGGGGGGAGTAATAAGTATCAAACAAAAATTGAAATAAGATTAAAGAAACAGAAATAAAAAAGGCTTGATGTACATCAAGCCTTTTTTATTTCTGTTTCTTTAATCTTATTTCAATTTTTGT
>JAJDEJ010000227.1 GCA_029259815.1 Planctomycetaceae bacterium
TCTTCCATGGTAAGATGCGTATACATCGCTGGGACTCCGTTCGAGTGAGGCTTCCTTGTTCACAACTGCCTCATTCGAACTCCCACCGATGTTCTCCATCAACTCAAACGTTGCACTTCAAGTTTGACGTCACCGAGGAAAACAAGCAGATGACGAGTGAAGAGATAACACTCTATGAGGAGATCGGTGGTCGAGAGACGGTGGAGCGACTCATCAACGAGTTCTACGACCGTGTCCTCAGCGATCCGGAATTGGCGCCGTTCTTCGAGAACACTGCGATGGATCGATTACATCATATGCAGCAGGAGTTTTTTGCCGCCGCACTCGACGGTCCTGCCACGATGAGCGAACTCGATCTCTCCTACGCTCATTCTGGTCGTGGTATCGGCCAGTCACATTTCAACCGCTTCGTCCAGCACCTGCTGGCCACGCTCGAATCGATTGGTGTCGGCGATGATCAACAGATGGAGGTCATCCGCCGGATTTCGACATATGTGAACGACATTACTGGCGAGGTTGGCACGGATAGTTGAGGCGGGGTGAAGACTTTCGTGTGCGTTGTCACATTCCGCGGCGTGATATCGCGACCAGCGATTCGGCCGTCTATTCAGGGCAATTGACGGACACTCCGGTATGGGGCTGAGCCGATGCCATCATCCTTGAACCATGAGTCAGCGTCACACGACAATCCCAAGCATTGGGATCAGTGAGAGGATGGAATGGGCGAGACTGTCCGCCGACTGAACGACTCGCTGAGTTCGGCAAGCTCATCTTCTGTGTCGATGTCCTTGGCAAATGAGCAGAGTGACGTCGTGGAGAACACGACAGGCGACGAGTCACTGTGGTGGTAATCGCGATGGAGAAAGACTTTCATGACACTCCGCGAGAATTCGGGGACCGAGAGTCGACCGCACTGAAACCGGACGAATGCTGTCAGGCAATGCCACGGGATCGACACTGAGAGCACCGGCAGCTGACCACGAAGCAGATTCCGAGAGTCTTCCAGCATCAGCCGCCCCATGCCTTTCGTGATCATCGGGAACGGTCGGCTGAGGAGCCTGAGATTACGATGGCGATAGGCCAGTTGTAACAAATGGTTCATCAACCGAATTCGCACGGCTGCCGGACGTGCGATCACGAAGTGACCCGGATACATCGTGTGCGGCTCCGCACCATCGTCGGGGGGAAACTGATAGACCGGTTTCCATGAACTGGCTCCCATGGCAGTCGGTTCAACGGCTACAAGCTGTCCCCACAGGCAGCTATCGGAGTTGGGGAGGTAACACGTTTCGAGGAGTTCCCGCAGTTCCTCAGATGTCGGCAAAATGTCACAGGCGATGAAAGCCACCGGCTGTGAGAGATCAGGCTGACGAAGGATTTCCGTTCGCATCGCTTGAAGAGTCTGGGCCAGATTGCCCTCAACATTAAAGAGACGACAATCCACGACGCCGTCGTAAACTCGACGCGGGCCGAAGATCACCGGTTCTTGAAAGAGTTCAGTGCTTCGGATCCGTTCGACCAATTCTTGCGCCAGACAATGTCCGATCGGCAACTCGAAGGCTCCCTTGTATCCACGAAGCATCCGCGAACGCTCCACGTCCTCGGGAACCGGACCCGGTTCACTGTCGCTGCCACCCAGGATCATGATGGGAATATGGTTGGGCATGCATTTTCTCCTCTGTTACCAATGCAAGGTAACGATATTCACCCCATGATTACGAACCCGAGACCACCCACGCCGACTCGATTCCCGACCTGACAGCCAGTCTGCTACCCACCCGTACGGGCACATCGAGAAGACTGATATTGAAAGCACCACGAGGACTCATTCGCGTCGACCCGAGTGGTGGATGGCACGGGTATTGGAGCGGAGGAAGAACTGGCGGAAATGTTTGTCGGAGTTGATAAAGTGATTGGCCACTGATCCACTAACGCCATTCCACACAACTCACAGCCACTTTGTACTCTGCCTCTCGACCGCGGACAATCCGCAGGCCTTTCAGATCGGAGAACTGTGAGGTGATCACCGTCCAACGCCCGTTCGATTCGTCGTCGCGATAGATGACGCCCCAATCGTGAGTGGTCCCCAGGTCGTGGGCACGGGCCGTGTTTGAGTACAGAACCGTGTCGTGCCGGTTTCTGCGAGTCGTGTGCAGGATCGACAGCCAGGCAGTCTGTGTCGGATTGAACCGACGAGGTGCGACCAGGATGAGCTGGTCCCCGTCAGCCTTTCGTCGATATTCAGCATCAACATCAAGCAATTCTGCGACAGAGAGTGTGTCCTCAGTGGTTTGGGAAGGAGACGGTAGGCATGAGGATCGCAAGATGTTAGAGACAGGAACGTGCGGTGCAACCCACGCATCCTAGTTGTCACTCACAGAGTCGTTAGAGAAATCGATGAGACTAAACAGAGAAGAACCGATCGCCGTGGTTCTCGACATTGGTGGAGAGGGGCGGCATCCTGAAGCGTGGAATCTGAATCCCAGTTCTGTAAGAACGCTCGGTCGGAATCGGGGTTCCTTGATTCCCAAGCACATCAGGGGGCGTGCAGAACACATTCCATTTGCGGATCGCAGTGTGGCGTTGATCATCGTCGAGAGAACGCCGCTACGACTATTGGCTTTGCGAGAGATTGCACGGGTCATTGCCTCCGAGGGGACGATCATGCTGCGACATGCCCGACCTCCTCGCCGCGACCCACATGCGTATGCGATCAGCATCATCCCTGGACGAATAAGCCAGAGAGTCATCCGCCTGAATTGCCAAATGGTTCAAGAGACCCGGATTCAAATGACGAGACGGTGATGTCCTTCTTGTGCCGCACGAATCCCTTTTCAGTTCTTTCTTACGACATGATCAACCAAGCGCGACATCCAGGTCCATCATCACTGTGAAGCCGGTTACGAAAGAGACGGTCGCCAGGTCCATATTTCCCGCTTGCTGGGACTCCGGGATGAGTTCTTCCACAACACATAGATCATGACCTCGACCGCGAACCCGAGCATCGTATCAAGCAACTTGCGATCGACAGTCGATGTGACGAACACACACGCGGCTCCGACTGCTGTGACTCCCCAAGTGAACATCCCCGCCAACAACGCTTGATAGACAGGCAGCAGCCTCTCGAACCATTTGATGATCACACCTCAACTCCCATTGCCCGACCAAACGAGTGACTCGACATACTCGGCACCTGAGCACGATCTGCCCGAACCAAGCGGGTAAAGCACTCGATCGAGCCTGACAGGACACAGGCATGTCTGGCTGTTCATTCAACAGGGGCTGCGGGATGCAGAAGTGACAGGCGTGACATCAGATTGTGTCGCATATGCTCCAGTCGGTGATGTTCAGCGAACTGTTGCTGATGAAAGCGTGTGGCCGCCTCATGAGTCTCAGCACCCTCTCTGCATCCTGCGGGCCATCATCGAAGAACATGGCCGCGGCTTTGTACGCGGCATCTCATTTGCAACCGATGTGGGTTGGATCATGCGATCGTCAAGGAATGGTTGAATCGACCCTTCAGCGCGCGATATGGCACACACCGGTTCACAGGGAGATCGACTGATGGCAGATAGTATTCGCTGGTTCTCGGAGATCACCATTGACGACGTGCCCCTTGTCGGCGGGAAGAACGCTTCTTTGGGGGAGATGGAGCGGTACGGACTGCGGCGAGGCGAGAACGGTCTGGAGGTCTATGTGATGTGTGAGATCCCCAGCAACGTCATCCTCGCCGATCAATTTCCTGAGGTGTTTGACGGATTCTCCATCGGCTCCAACGATCTCCCCCAACTCGTCCGACGACCTTGCGCGTTCTGTAGGTGGGACAAGGACATTCACAGGAGGGGGCCGAACTGCAGACGGCGGGCATTGATCCGGTTTGTTGAGTGTGACGCCGGTCATCTTTAGCGCCGGGCAAGGCACGCATCTTGCACTCTCAGAAGTTGTCCGCAGTTCACAAAGCAGGAGAAAAGTCATGCCGCAACGCATGCTCATCATTCAGGGGCATCCCGACCCCAATGGAACAACGTTCTGTCACGCGCTGGCCGATGCCTACGCCGAGGGAGCCCTCTCGGCTCATGCAGCCATTCACCGGACCGAGGTGGCCCGGATTTCTTTCCCGCTCTTGCGAACCAAATCTGAATGGGAACAGGGAGCAGCTGGCACTCCCGAGTCACTGCAACAAGCACAAGACGACCTCATCTGGGCGACCCATGTGGCTATCGTCTACCCGCTCTGGCTGGGCACGATGCCCGCCCTGATGAAAGGATTTCTGGAGCAGGTCTTCCGTCCGGACGTTGCCCTGGCTTATGGAGAGAGTGGTTTTCCCCGCAAGCTGTTGACAGGCCGCTCCGCCCGGATCGTCGTCACGATGGGGATGCCGGCTCTGGCCTACCGGTGGTACTTCGGGGCGCACAGCCTGAAGAGTCTGGAACGGAATATCCTCAGGTTCTCCGGGATTCATCCGATTCGTGAGACGCTGTTTGGAATGGTCGATGCAGTCACGCCCGAGAAGCGCAGCAAGTGGCTCGATCAGATGTACGCTCTGGGCCGTAGAGATGCGACCGGTCAGAGCACGTGGCCCCGGTTTCTCTCTCGACCAGCCAGGTCAGGCGACGTGACTGATGTCTCCCCAGCCACATCGAAGCCACCCGTTTGTGAAGGGGCCATCGCAACCGGGACAGGCTCAGAAGCAAGTTAACCATTGACTCTTTCGTGCAATTTGCTGACAGAGAGTTCGCTGCGGAAGTGCTGGAAATGACCCAGCGTGATCAGCCGTGTCCCGGATGACCCTTCCGCAGCCCCCCACTCTTTAGTTCTCCGAATCATCGTCAGACGCAGGTGCCGCATCAGATTCTGGCTCTGCCTCAGGAGTTTCTGTCGATGCATCTTCAGGAGCATCCGCTTCATCGGGCGAGATGGGCTTGGCGGTGGTCACTGTTGTCTCATCGGCAGATTCTGAGCCGGTCTCCGAATCCGAAGTCGCATCTGTCTGAGGGGTCTCTGCGGTTTGCTGTTCCGCAGGGACATTCTCAACCTCAGTCTGTGACGGGGCATCCTGTTGGCTGCAGCCGCAAGCAAGCAGAGCGGCAATCACAGTGAGTCGTGCGATGGGTTCCATTATTGGTTCTCCAGAAAAAAAAATTGAAAACGTGTCGTTTGCCGATTCGCTCACGTGCGATTCAGTGGAGGGACACCGTCGATGACAGTCATCTCTCACCGATGCTCGATTCCAGTGAAAGAACAGGTGCGGCCTATTCAACCTCTATTTCATCGATGACCCCTTCCACGCCGTCGACGCACATCGCGTCATGGATCGCCAGCTGTTTGGCATAGTATGTTTGCACGCGGCCACATAGCCGCACTTTCCCATTGTTGACACTGACCAGGACTGGACGCAGGCGGCTGGCGTCCTTGGCCAGGAGTGCACGATTGATTGTGATCGCCAGTGCATCATCCTTTCTGGCTTTCGTTCTCGAAGTGTGCTGCCGGGTCTCAGGGCGCGCCCGCAAAGTGACCATTAGGCTGCCCCGGCAGGATGGGTCTCGGGAGGCCAATTGTTCTTTCAGAGGGATGTGTGGGATTGTTTTCACGTTGTGCCATACCTTCAATTCGTGTGTATTGCTGGAGGGATCCCACCAATTGACCCGACCGTCACGACTTCGAGAGTCGTGACTCTCCTCAGGACTTATGCAATTCATGCGCCTCAACTGTCGGATTGCCTTCCACCGAGAGACAATGGCATCACGTCTCTTCGTCCCGCGGGTCGTCAGCACCGTGGAGGTGATTGAACACTTGATTACCCAGGCACAGTCCGCTGGCGGTGACAGCCATAGCTGTGGTTACCATGTGAACTCCGGTGGTGATGCCTGCACCCATTTCCACGAGGGCCAACGCGGTTGAGCCCCACGTTGGTAGTCCCTGCAGGCAAAGCAGTCGGTTGGTCTTCATTTCGTCCTCCCAATTGCGTGACAAAGACAGCTCGATGTAATCTCGTCCCTCATGACTTGCGACTCGTCTGCACATGGACGCTCGCGATTACCTGCCGCACCTGAGGACTCCCACATGTCGGGCAGCGGTGCTGATGATGTTCAGCATGAGCCCCAATCGTCTCCTGCACCTCAAAGTGTTTTTCGCATTTCTGACATTCATATTCATAGGTCGGCATGACATTCTCCTTTGACAATCGGTCTCACTCGAACCTCACAACCCCGATTCTGTAGGGCGTCGTTGTACGAACAGGCCGCTGGTATTGCGACCGGGAGTCACCGACCACAGCTCGGCGATCTCTTCGTATCCATCCGGCGGCTCCGCGGGCTCTTGCAATGCGACCAGCCAACGCTCGTCACTCACACGGGCATGGTTGAGCAACACGCCAGCCACCGACTTCGCAGCTGCCAGGCTCATCTCCCGGAGGTCACAGCCGCGAAGGTCTGCGTGCTTAAGGTCGGCCCCCCGGACATCTGCCTCTCGAAAGGTCGAATCGATCAGCCGACAGTCGGACAGGTCCGCATCACGCAGAATGGCTCCGGTGAAATCACACAGGCAAGCTTCGGACAGGTTGACGCCGGTCAGATTTGCTGATTGGAAGTTGACGCCGATGACATGCGCATCCGTCAACGCGGCTCCCGTGAGATCAATGCGGGCTGCCTGTGTCTTGATGAGTCGGGCTTGCACGAGGTGGGCACCTTTGAGGCAGGCATCATTCAAGACAGTGGCGATCAGATCGCACTCTGCCAACTGGGCGTCCGTCAGGTTCGCCCTCGAAAGGTCAGCATTGATCAGATCGGCACGGGTGAGAGTGGCGTTTGTCAACGTGGATTCGACAGCCCGTGCCCAACTCAGATCAGCCCCCGTCAGACAGGCACGCTCCATGTTGGCATGCGACAGGTCCACGTCCGTCATCAGAGCTGCGGTAAAGTTCGCAGACCTCAATGACGCTTGCTCAAAGCTCGCTTCAACCAGGTGCGCATTCGAGAAGTCCGTTTCGTCGAGCATCGCGTCGAGGAATCGGCAGCCACTCAGGCTTGCGTGAGCGAGGACCGCTCCAGACAGGTCAACTCCGGAGAAATCTGTGCCGGTGAGATCGAAACGCTCATAAGGATACTCCTCCCTCCAGGCGTCGATCGCCTGACGCCCCCGACGCACAACCTCGACCTGTGTGCTATCTGCCATCGCACTTTCCTGGATCGATAGGACTGATGAAGTCGCTCGCGATTCTCATGCCAATCGGTCTTACTCTCAGTCAGTTCATCTCCAGCATGGGAGCGCCCCGACATGCGTGCGATGTGTCGCAGGGCGCGCGGTCGTGACACACGTGAGATCCTGGTAATCGATTCGATGGAGACGAAAAAGGTCGGCACAGCATCTGCTCTTGCCATCATCGAAAGAATCTCACAAGTGATCTGAGACAGAGGAAATCATGCAACGATTCCGCAAGATCCTGGTGGGTGTTGATCTGGCAACGTCCAATCGGCTCGTCTGCTCAGAGCCATACGGTCCCAGCGCAGAGGCGGTACGACGTGCGATCTGGCTCGCGGAATTAACTCAGGCACATGTGAGTTTCCTGTACTCACTCGACGCCGAGCAGGCGACCGAACGGTTGATCGAAGAACATCGCGGGGACCAACCCAACATCTTGGAGGAGGCCTCAGCAGCGATGCTCCGGCTTGTGGACAGGGCACAAGCAACTAAGGTTGAAGCGACTGCGAAAGTCACGATGGGCTCAAGCTGGCGACAGCTCGTCCGGCAAGCAGTCATCGGCGAGTATGACCTCGTGATTGTCGGGACAAGGGACACAGGTCCTCTGCAGCGCGTGCTGGTCGGCAGTACGGCCATGAAGCTGCTCAGAAAGTGTCCCTGCCCGGTGTGGGTCACGAGGCCGCCCGCACCCAATCCGACTCAGGCCATTCTGGTTGCGCACGATCTGACCGCTGTTGGTCACCAGGCTCTGGAACTTGGCGTATCCCTGTCCGAACTCACCGGCGGTCGTCTGCACATCCTGCACGCCTTGCAACTCCCTGAGTTTGACGAAGCCTTCCCTGCCCGCATCAAACATGATGACCTTGAGCGGCGGAAGGCAGACGCCAAGCAACAACTCACGACACAAGCAACCGACTTCGGACTCAAATCCCATCCCGACATCAGCGTTGTGATGGGACGTCCCAGCGATGCCATTCTCCAAGCAATCGACCGACACCAGATCGAACTGTTGGTGATGGGGACCATCGCCCGCACTGGAATTCGCGGTCTCCTCATGGGAAACACTGCCGAGCGACTGATGCCCCTGTTACCGTGCTCAGTGCTGGCCATCAAACCCAAAGGCTTTGAGTGCCCGTTGGATGTCGATCAACTTGACTGAATGTCACGAACTGTCGCCGAAGTCGGTGTCACCAGATTCTCAACGATCACCGCCAACTTCCTGATGCTCAGTCGCCGTTGGCTGTATCAGGCTGCTCATGGTTCTACTGGCGTTTCTCTGGGGAACGTCATGACAAACGTAGCACCCGCTGAGTTGTCATCATGAACGCGAATCGTTCCTGCGTGAGCTTCAATAATCCGTTGCACAATGGCCATCCCCAGCTCGGTACTCCCGATGACGACTGCTACGAGTCCGCCACCTCCTGCACCGGCCAACGAAGGCTGTGATTGCGAAGCCGTGATCGAGGCTGCGTATCGGCTGCTTTGGGTTCGCGATCTGCAGATGGCTCGTAGTATCGAGGTCTCCTTCGTCAGTGATACCCTCGTGCTTCGTGGGACGGTCCCCACCTATTACGTCAAGCAACTCGCCTAGGAAGACGTGCGGGGCTCCATGGTGTCGAACGCATTGAGAATCTCATCTCTGTTCGTGATGTCAATGAGTCAGATTCGAACTGACGGTCACAACGGAGGCAATCTACCTGAGAGTGCGTCTAGGCACTGCAATCACTCAAGATACACGGTCGTGTCGGGATCGAGGTGTTGCCACTGCTCATGCAGGTTGAACAGTGCATGGGGAATGTCTGCCATGCGAACCTTATTCTGTGTCTCCTCAGCCTGCGTTCTGTAGACATCCCATTCCTCGTTTGTCAGATCCACGCGACCAATCACTTCGTGGTCTTCGGAACGAATCACGTCGTACTTCGTTTTGACTGTCATGGTGTTTCCTTTGAATCGCAATGTCAGCACACAATGGGAATATGACTCCATCTGCTGTTATCCGGTCTTCACATTCCAGTGAACGGCATACTGTTTGCTTCTGAATACATGTCATTCAGGGTGGTTCTTCATAGCGACTACCGTGCCACGTATGCGTACATGAGGCAGGCTTTCTTGGATTTTGATGTTTCCCCTGGCAATCCCAAGAATCGAATGCCTCACATTTCCTAGAGGGATCAACGAGTTTCCTGTCGGGCGAAGGACAAGGATTCTGTTGTCTTTGGTTCATGTGCAGTCCCGACACCTCCATTACATCGACGAACCAAGCAGAGGTCCACAATGATTCGGCTTCAGAAGATTCTCGCGCCAACCGACTTCAGCGACTTCAGCACACATGCCTTGCGCTACGGTTGTGAGTTCGCGAACCGCTTCGGTGCAGAGTTGCATCTGCTAAACGTCATTGAAGAATCATTAACGACGCCAGACCCGTTACTGGGGTCACCTGTGCCGGAAGCGGAAATCCATGATTTGCAGCACGCTGCGGAGAGCGGCATTGAACAACTCCCCGAGGTGAGTTGGCTTGACGGCGTCAACGTCGCAGCGCGAGTTGTGCAGATCGGTTCACCATTCGTGGAGATCGTGCAGTACGCAAAACGAAACGAGGTGGACTTGATTGTCATTGGAACACATGGCCGCACCGGCTTGGCACACGCCATGATCGGCAGCACAGCTGAGCGCGTGATTCGAAAGGCCCCGTGTCCTGTGCTGACAGTTCGCCCGGAAGGACACGACTTCATCATGCCTTGATGCTTCAGCGGCTGGCATTACGAGAAAGACATCGTCCCAAGGTTGCTCTTAGTATTCCACGATTCGCGGCAACTTTCGGGCTGCCGTGATCCAACGGCGGACTTCCGAGACTGCTGGCAGACGACGCACGAGATGGCGACGCTCATTCACCTGGGCCATCGATTCACACAAATGGTCGGATCTTCGTTGTGACAGTTCGGGCACGGTGTCTACACCGGAGGCTTCAAGCAGATCGGCATACTCTTCCCCGACACCACGCACGCGCATCAAGTCTGCACGATTGACCCATGCCAAGACTCGCTTCGGAGAGACTCCCGCTGCCTTAGCAATTTGACTCCGATCACGACGTGTTGTGCCCTTCTTGAGCAGGGATTGAGTACTGCCGATCCCAGCCTGTGCCAACTTGTCAGCGAACTGCTCGCCAACCCCCTCGATCTCCACGATTGTGGCCATTGTGTGCTCCCTTTTTGAGACATGTTCCAGGCAAAAGACGGTAATGCAATTCCGATGCCAAGACAGCGGGCGACCGGAGGCTGAAAAGGTTCTGATCATTGCATGAGAAGCACCTTGGCACCGCGCACAGATTGATGCTTGAGTTCTCGTAAGGCACGGTTCGCCTCTTCCAGCGGAAAGGTGGTCACCGACGGACGAATCGGGATTTCTGCGGCCAGTGGCAGAAATTCGCGAATGTCGTCGGCAGTGATGTTCGCGACGCTCTTGATCTCGTGTTCCAGCCAGAGATGGTTGTGGTAGGACAGGTTCAACAAAACCGACTTGTCAGCGTCTTCCTTGCGGATGGCGTTGATCACCAGCCGTCCGCCGGGTGCAAGATTGGCGAGTGCTTCCACCACTGGCGTCCACGCGGGTGTCGTGTCGATGATGGCTCGCAGTGGCTGCGGTGATCGCTCGCAGGTGTCTCCTGCCCAAACGGCTCCAAGTTCTACTGCGAACTCGCGGGATTGGGGATCGCGGGCAAAGACGAAGACCTCGGAATCGGGAAACTGGTGTCGCGCGAGTTGCAGCACGAGGTGGGCCGAGCCTCCAAACCCGGTCAATCCCAATGGTTGTCCGTTTTGCAGGTTCGTCAGTTTCAAGGCACGATACCCAATGGCCCCAGCGCATAGCAGCGGCGCAGCCTCGGCGTCAGAAAGCAGATCCGGAATAGGATAGGCGTAGTCAGCTGGAACGGTCATATACTCCGCATAGCCACCGTTGGCATCTCGCCCGGTGGCTCGGAACTGTGGACTGAGATTCTCGTCGGGCTCTCCACTGGACGAATGAATCCAACCGACACCCACACGATCACCAATGGCATGTCCGATGACCTGGCTGCCCATTTCGATGACTCGACCAATGACTTCATGCCCCGGAACGACCGGGAGTTTCGGCGGTGGAGTCCGACCTTCGATCTCATCCAACTCCGTATGACACACGCCGCAGGCCAACACTTTCAGGAGCAGTTCGTCCAGACGCGGCTGCGGGGTGGGGATCTCCGAAGGCGACAGCGGTTCGGACTCCGGGCCGATCAGCCCCGTTCGCTCAAGAAGTAACGCTCTCATCCGGCGATTCCCAGTGGATAGGAACTTAGCCGTCAATCATCTTGGCCGTCGCGAATCAGCTGGTGACAGCGTACGCACGATTCAGTCATGGCGACGTAGGCTTTGAGGGCTCCGTCACTGTTGTCGTCGGCAGCATGTCGAATCAACTCCTTCGTGGCGAACTCAAAGGCATTGAGTTGGCCTTGATAATCGGACTTGTTCTCGAAGTCCTCTTCGCGCTGCCATTGCTCAAGGAAGTTCATCACGTGCATCCGTCGTGCATCGGTTTCCATGCGGTCAAACTCTCCGCAGGTGAGGTCTTCCAAGATTCGTTGAGCTGAGTTGAGCTTGACTGACATCCAGCGGTCTCGCTCTGTCTGAGGCGATTTGTCCGGTGCGTCATCGGCAGTCGAAGTTTGCACCAAGCCGCTCAGTGTCCCACCGGCGATTGCACAGAGACACAACATAATCATCGCAGAAAGTCGACGATTCATTCTTCTCTCCTTTGTGTGATTTTGAGGCACGAGGAATCCACTCACCACCCTGCAATGTTCGTGCCCAAAGAGGGTAATGAGACTTCACTGATCTCATGCACTCGGCTTCGGTTTGGCCTTTTCCTCGAAGAAGCACTTTCGAACCTCAACAGTCGAGAACACGATCGACCCCAGAGCCAAGCAAATCGCCAAATCGCCTAAGGACAGAGGAACCGTACGGAACACGGTCTGCATCGCAGGCGTGTAGATGACGGCCAGTTGCAGACCGAGTGTCAGCGCAACTGCCGCCAGAAGTGATTTATTGGACAGCAACCCGTTCCGCCATATCGGCACGCGATCCGACCGCGTGGCCAGCGCGTTTCCCATCTGAGAAATGGTCAGGACGGTAAAAATGATCGTCCGCCAATATGACGTCTGGGTCGCATCGCGAGTCCATTCCCAGTAGCCGAGGGCAAGCGAGGCTCCCGCCATCAGCAACCCGATCCAGAGGATGTCGCGGACCATCTCTCGATTGAAGATGCGTTCGTTCGGACGATAGGGCGGGCGACTCATCGTGCCCGGTTCGGCCGGTTCGACCGCCAGTGCCAGCCCGGGCAAGCCATCAGTCACCAGATTGATCCAGAGAATCTGCAAAGGCAGTAACGGCAGAGGCATCCCCAGCAAAGGTGCCAGTAACATCACAAATAGTTCGCCGGCGTTGCTCGTCATCGTGTACTTGACGAATTTGCGAATGTTGTCGAAGACGACACGGCCTTCTTCGACGGCGTTCACGATCGTGGCGAAGTTGTCGTCCAGCAGCACCATGTCGGCCGCCTCTTTGGCGACATCGGTACCAATGCGTCCCATGGCAACTCCAATGTCAGCTTGTTTGAGGGCGGGAGCGTCGTTGACGCCATCACCCGTCATCGCGACGACTTCTCCCTGCTCTTGCAGTGACTGCACGATCCGCAACTTGTCGTGCGGCGAGACGCGGGCGTAAACAGAGATGTCAGAGAGCACTCCTGGTGATGACGATGCCAAGGCAACGTCTCGGCCAGTCACGACATTGCCGTTGTCTGATATTCCAAGGCTGTGGGCGATGAACGCAGCAGTCAACGCGTGGTCCCCTGTGATCATCACGGGACGAATGCCTGCCGCTCGACATCGCTGCACAGCGACTTTTGCCTCGCGCCGCGGCGGGTCGATCATGGCTGAAATTCCGATGAAGATGAGATCCTGTTCGATCTGATCCAGGCCGTCTTTGGGGACCTCATCAACGAGCCGGAACGCCACTCCCAGGACACGCATCCCCTGACGAGCCAGATCATCTTGGGCCGCGTTTATTCGCTGTCGCCACGGTTCGTCAAGTGGCACTGGGGTGTCACCGTCCCACACGTAGGCCGATCGTTCGAGGAGGGCATCGACTGCCCCCTTCGTGCAGACAAGATGCTCTCCCTCCTCCAGCGGCAGGATCTCTACTAAACGGCGTTGCCAGACGCGGTCGTCAGCCGTCGAGAATCGCTGTGCATGGATGGTCGTCATGCACTTCCGGTCAGAATCAAACGGAATCTCACCGACGCGAGGGAACGACGCATCCAACTCCGTTTTGGAGAATCCGCATCGGGCCGCCGTGACGATGATGGCCGTTTCGGTAGGGTCACCAAATCCGCGAAGCTCCTGAGCGTCCGAGTCACTCCGCAATTCGCTGTCGTTGCACAATGTCGCAGCGGTGAGCAGAAGTGTGAGACCGGAATGGTTGGGAAGTGCCTCACAGACGTTGTCCGGAGACTGGCCGCGACCTGGTTGTGATCCCCATTCGGCAGGCCGCTCAGGAATCGGTTGTCGTAGTCCGGCGACATCCAACAAAGTGACCGTCATCTGGTTCTCGGTCAGTGTGCCCGTTTTGTCCGAACAGATCACCGTGACCGATCCAAGAGTCTCAACGGCCGGGAGCCTGCGAATAAGTGCCTGCCGTTGGACCATCCGTCGCGCCCCCAGGGCCAAAGAGACAGTCGCCACAGCAGGCAGACCTTCAGGCACGATGGCCACGGCGAGACTGAGAGCTGTGAGCACCATCAGTTTAGGAGTTTCACCCGCGAGCAGACCCATCAGAAACACGATCACCACGATGCCGAGGGCGACGAACGCCAACGTGCGGCCGAGTTCGGCGAGGCGTCGCTGGAGAGGCGTCGGTCCCTCACTGACGGTCTGCAGCGAATCCGCGATGCGGCCCAACTCGGTGGACATGCCCGTCCCTGTCACCACCGCCACGCCGTGTCCATAGCTGATTGTCGTCCCGAGGTAAGCCATGTTGCTGCGGTCAGCCACCGGCAGCCCACGATCCTCAAGCGGTCCGTCCTGCTTCGCGACCGGTTCGGACTCTCCGGTCAGTGCGGCTTCTTGAATTTGCAGATTGGAGGTCTCCACCAGTCGGCAGTCTGACGGGACGGCATTGCCCGTCTCCAACAGAACGATGTCCCCCGGCACAAGCTCCGTCGCAGACAGTTCCGTCACGAGACCATCTCGTCGAACCTTGACGGTTGGCACGGCGAGCTTCTTGAGCGCTGCGATGGCTCGCTCTGCGCGAAAGTCCTGCACAAAACCGAGGGATGCATTCAGGATCACGATCGCCAGAATGGCACCCGCATCAACGAACTCTCCGAGAAACAACGAGACGACTGCCGCGATACCCAAAAGCAGAATCATCGGACCGCGCAGCTGTTCGAGCAAGATGGCGGTTGCTGTTCGTTGTTGCTTCTCCTGCAGTTCGTTGCGTCCGAAGGTTTCCTGCCGCACCTCCGCCTCCTTCGCTGACAGGCCTGCTTTCGCATCGGACGAGAGGTCATTCAGAACATCATCCACCGTCAGGACGTGCCACATTTGAGGGTCTGTACGGTCCGTGTTGATCTCCGATCTTGGTGAATATTTGCCGTTTGTTCGCCGTGTGTCAGCATCGGCGACCCGCCGAGTGCCTTCCTGCTGGTAGTCGATGGTACTTTGCCTAGGCATGTGAGAAACATCCCTTCACCATTGTGGGTCATCAGTGCAGCACGGCATGTACCGTTGGCAGGCTGCAGTTGCAATGGACTTACCGAGCGTCGTCGAGCTGATCGGTGTGCCTTCCCGCGCGCTCCGTGACAGAGACGCACACATACATCGCAAAGGAACCCTGATGATCACACCGTTG
>JAJDEJ010000228.1 GCA_029259815.1 Planctomycetaceae bacterium
CAACCGTTTGCCATCGCCTCCCCATTCCCCATTCCCCATTCCCCATTCCCCATTCCCCTTTCCCCATTCCCCATTCCCCATTCTCTCCTTCCATGCTCATCACAGTCCGCATCGCCTACCGAGCGTTGATGAAGAACAAGATGCGGGCTGCGCTGACGGTGCTGGGCGTTGTGATTGGCATCGCAGCGGTGACCACAATGGTCTCCCTCGGTCAGAGCGCCAGTTCACTGATCCAAAGTCAGTTTCAATCGTTGGGAACCAATGTGATCTTTGTGATGCCGGCTCGCGGGAGGCGCGGCGGCGTACGATCCGGGACGCTGCCATCGCTCACAGAGGATGATGCCGATGCCATCTCCGAGGATTGTCCGTCGATCCTCGCCTCATCCCCCATGCTCTTTACGTCGATGCAGATGGTCTACGGCAACAGCAACTGGAAGCCGGACGAGATGCTCGGCGTGGGGCCCGACTATCTGGTCGTCCGGGACTGGGACGTGCGACTCGGGGGCTTCTTCACCGAGCATGACGTGAATGCGGCTGATAAGGTGTGCGTGCTGGGACACACTGTCGTGAAGCGCTTGTTCCAAACGGCCAATCCGCTTGGCGAGACGGTCCGGATTCAGAACATCCCCTTTCGTGTCATCGGTGTGCTGGAGACCAAAGGGGCCAATATCATGGGAGACGATCAGGACGACATTGTGCTGATGCCCTATACGGCGGTTCGTCAGCGATTGTTGAGATCGGAATTCCAGCATGTGCATGCAATCCTCGTCTCATCGCGATCCATCGACGTGATGCAGGACGCGGAGATGGAGATCCGCAATCTGCTCGCAGATCGGCATCGCATCGCCCCCGGCCAGCCGAACGACTTTCGCGTGCAGAACACGACCGAGATCGCAGACATGCTGGGTGTCATCACCGGCACAATGACGGCTATGCTGGCGTCGATCGCGGGCATTTCCCTCATCGTGGGAGGCGTCGGCATCATGAACATCATGCTCGTTTCGGTGACAGAACGCACAAAGGAGATCGGTATCCGCATGGCGGTCGGTGCCCGCGGACGTGACATCCTGTTGCAGTTTCTCGTGGAGTCAGTCCTGCTCTCGTGTGTCGGCGGGGCGATCGGCTTCGCCCTCGGCATCGGCGGGTCGATGGGCATCACGGCGGCCATCAACGCGTACTCCGACGGTGTCGATTGGCCGACCACCATCTCGTACCCAGCTGCCGTCGTAGCCATTGTGTTTGCAGCAGCGGTCGGGATCGTCTTCGGATTCTATCCGGCCCGCCGCGCGAGCCGCCTCGACCCGATCGACGCCCTGCGGTACGAGTGACAACTGTCTCAAAGTAGCCATCACGCTCCGCGTGATGAGCGGAGTAAGAACGATCTTGCGAACAGTTCGAATGTGTGTGAGCAATCGTGACATCACGCGGAGCGTGATAACTACTTTCTTTGGCCGATCCTCCACGTGACAGAGAATAGGCCGTGACGCGTCGTCTGCTCTACCGGGCGAAGAACAGATCGTGGATCGATACGTCGCGTCCGCCGGCCTCGTTGTCATTGAGGAGGTCTCGCAACTCGTCTGGGGTCAGGCTGTCGTCCGGGTCATTCACAGAACCGTCATCGTCTATCGAATTCGGTTTTGTCGATGGCTTGGTGCGGCCCTCGACCGGATTCTTGAGGTCGAATGCCTCTTCGGCAGGCTCGTCGCTGACCGGGTATCGTGGATCGTTCCCGGTGGGCGAAATGGCGGACGGATAACACTCTTGGTCGAAGCAGCCGAGCGGTCCGACGAAGGAGAACCGCTCCTCAACGAATCGCACGCCATGGGCTTCCAGAATCGTGCCGGTCTCCGCCTCCATTGTCGCCAGCTCCGTGTTGTACTGCGCCAGCGCCTGTGCCTCCGCGCTGACAGAGTTGCCCCAGTCGGTGATGGCCTGCAAGACGTTCAGGAAGATCGTGATACCATTCTCGAACGCAGCATCCTGAACTTGCAGGTTGTCCTCAGCAGCATCGCGTGTTTCAAGAAAGGCTTTGTACTGCTCGTGGAACTGTTCCAAATTGCGGACGCTCAAAGCGATTCGATGGGTCGCACTGTGCAGGCCTTGTTCAAGGTTGGCTCGATCGCGGATAACCAGCAACTCCTGTTGTCGGACGGCTGCTCGCGACTGCCTCAGTCCCAGAGGGACTGAGAAATTGACGCCCAGCGTCCAGTCTGTGAAGTCGTCTCCGTTGGTCCCGATGTTGGCCCCCGAGGGCGTCTTTCCCCGGAGTCCGTCCCAGCGATAAGAGGCAACCGCATCCAACTGAGGCTGCGCCAGATTCTGGGCCGAGATCACCCGCTGAGCGTCCGCCTCCATGATCAGCTTCAACTCAATGATGTCCGGTCGGTACCGCTCAGTAAGTGAAACCAACTGATACCAGTCAAAGTCGATTCGTCCTTTGTGCGGGGGAGTAATCGGGATCACCTCACCGATGTCAGTCGGAGAAAGTCCCATGACATTGAGCAGGGCCGCCTCGCGTTGGAGCACATTTGCACGGGCGCTAATCAGATTTGCTTTGAAGTTGGTGTAGGCGACGCGAGTTTGCGAAACGTCTGCCAAGTCACTGAGCCCCCGCGCCTTGCGTGCGAGTTCCCGCTCCAAGGCAGACTTGAGTTGTTCGACTTGTTGCTCCCTTGCCCAGAGGTCTGTGCGGGCGAAGACCAGTGCCCAGTAGCCTTCGATGGTGCTACGGACGAGTTCCTGCACGCTGCCCTTGAAGCGGAAGAAGGACTGCTCGGTCTCGATGCTGGCGATGAGGATGGGAGCGATGTTCGCGTCGATGCCGGCCCCCTGGAGCAGCGGTTGCACGTAGCTCAACTCGTTGAAGTGATTCGTTTGTGGGTTGAGCGGGAACAGGCCCTTCTTGGTGTCGGCGTTGGTGACTCCCAACCGGTAGGACGCGGTGCCGCCGAGGGCGTTTCTGTCGGAGAGGGTCGCATCGAGGTTGTAGGCTTCGGTCTTCGTTCCGGTGATGCCCGCCCCGGTTGGACCGGCCGTGAAGATGCCTCCCGGTTGCTCCGACTGTGAGAAGGTGTTGTTGACCGACAGATTGGGGTCGAACTGTCCGCGTGCCTGATCGATGGCCGTGTTGGCGATGGCCGGATCGTAGATCGTGCGTCCGGTCGAGGTGGCCGTGAACCCGCCCAGCACGCGGATGACCTCTGCATTCGCGAGGGCGATTTGGATGGCCTCATCCAACGAAAGGTGCAGATCCGGCTGGCCATTATCCGGGTTCGTCACCGTGCGGGGTGGCGAGTAGGTCGGCAGGGGCGTGGAGGGGAGAGACTCGGGGCAGCGATACGCAATCTGCTTCTGCTCCGGATGCGTAATATCCGCGACTTCACGGGCCGTCTGACAGCCCGGGAGTACGGTCATCACGATCGCAGCGCTGACACTCCATTGTCGGCACAGGCAAGATGACATGGTTCTGTCATCGAACCATGCTCAGGTTCTGCCGCGTGGAATCCTTGCCAAGGTCACTCGGTTTCCGCCAGTTCGGCCTCTTCGAGCGCCTGTAGGGATTCTATGGCGACCTGAAAATCGGTCGTATCTGCCACCACGGCCCCATCGTGCAGCACGATGGTCCGGTCAGCATTGCGGGCGATGCCCGGATCGTGTGTAACGACGATGACGGTCAGGTTGTTCTCCCGGTTCAGCTGACGAAACAGTTTGATCACATCACGGCTGGTCGAGGAGTCCAGGTTCCCTGTCGGTTCATCCCCCATCAGGATCGATGGCTGATTGACCAGTGCCCGAGCGATGGCGACCCGCTGTTGCTGCCCGCCGGAAAGTTGACTCGGATGATGATCCATGCGATCACCCAGCCCTACACTCTCCAGTGCCTCACGAGCCCGTTGGTGACGCTCTCGTGCGGAGACCCCCTTGCTGTACAGGAGTGGAAGTTCGACATTTTCCAAGGCAGTGGTGCGGGCCAACAGATTGAAGTTTTGAAACACAAATCCCAAATGTTGATTGCGAAGTGCGGCCCGCTGGTCCTTGGTCATCGTGACGACTTCTTCGCCGTCCAGCAGATAACTGCCATCGGACGGTCGGTCGAGGCAACCGAGCGTATTCATCAACGTCGACTTGCCCGACCCGGACGGACCGATCAACGCAACATACTCACCCCGCTCAATGTTGAGCGTCGCATCCTTGAGGGCTTCGACCTTGACTTCGCCGAGGTCATAGACCTTCCTCACCCCTTTGAGTTCAATCAATGCCAACCGTTGTCGCTCCCCGCAGCCTCAGTATGTCATTAGGCCCCATGCCAAGAAGGCCGAGCCCGGCCCACCTGCATCCAATCCTGTCGCGTGATGCCGCTGTAGAGTCGCCGCGAGTTGCCAAGGATGCGAATCATTGTGACACGACCGAGGCTGACTGGAAGAACGCGCGCTCAGTGTACCATACTCCCAGTGTCACATCCTGGTTTGATCACAGTTTGAGTACGCTCGGTGAAGATTACACAGATTGAAACGATTCATCTCCGTTTAGAGTACGCGAACGGTTTCACCTACGCAGGTGGAGTCTGCACGGGACGGCTGACGACGCTCATCCGCGTACACACGGACGATGGAGCGATTGGGCTTGGATCGGTCTACTCGCATCCGGGGTTGGTTGAAATCGTCGTCAAGCAACAGTTGGAGCCGATGCTCATCGGTGAGGACCCCACCGAGGTCGAACGGCTGTGGGAGTTGATGTACGGTCTGACGCGGTGGTATGGACGCAAAGGAGTGGCCATGTCGGCCCTGGGCGCGATCGATACGGCACTGTGGGACCTGAAGGCTCAACAGATGGGGCAGCCCCTGTGGAAAATGCTCGGCGGGTCTCGCGGCGAATGTCCCGCCTATGCGAGTGCCCTGCTTTGGAAGTCGCCTGATGAACTCGCTGACGAAGCACAGCAGTTGATCGGTCGCGGGTTTCGGCGTGTCAAGATGCGGCTTGGTCATAACGATGCGACTGACATCGCAGCCGTCCGCGCCGTGCGAGATGCGATTGGCAATGAATGTGACATCATGGCCGATGGATCGATGCGTTACACCGTCGAAGATGCTCGCACCCTCGCACAGACGTTGGAAGAGCTAGGCGTGTTTTGGTTTGAAGAGCCATTTCCACCGGAAGACATCGACTCATTCTCTGCGTTACGCGAGTCTGTCACAGTGCCTCTCGCAGCGGGAGAGAATGAGTTCGGACTGCAGGGTTTTCAGGAATTGGTCCGAGCGAATGCGGTCGACATTTTGCAGCCCGATGCCAGCCGGGCAGGAGGGATCACAGAGATGTTGCGTGTCGCCGAACTGGCCGCCACGCACGGACTGCGAATCGCGCCCCACAGTTGGTGTGACGCCGTGGCCATCATCGCCAATGCTCACGTCGTCGCGTCGATTCCCCACGGCGTGACCGTCGAGGTCGATCAGACCGGGAATCCATTCGTCGACGAACTGCTGGTCGCCCCGCTCTCGATTAAGGAAGGCCTGTTGACACTGTCAGACGCACCGGGACTTGGAATTTCAATCAACGAAGATGTCATTGACCGATTCCGTCTGGAGAATCCATTCGACATTCCCGACGGTGTGTATTCCGACATGACGTTTGGAAGACCCGTCTAATGGTGCATCACAGCTTGATTTTCGGGTGGCGGGGTCAGAAGCGCAGCGGATGGCCCCGGTGTTTGGACGCGGAATCTCAGGGCCATCCCGTTGGTCTGACCCTGCCACTCAACCCGAATTGTTTGCAGTGACGCTCCACTGGTCTCTCACTTGGGACGGCGTCTCCGTCGGGTCGACGGCCTCTTAGTGTCCTTAGACTCGACGTTAACCAGCTTGAGCGTACTTTCCGCAGCGTTGAGTTCGAATTTGAAATTGCCCAAGTAACTCATGCCGAGCAGCGGCACTGCATCGGTTGCATCGGCGCCCAGCACCGCACATTCGACGTCCTCGACGACGAACTTTCCGACACGAACTTCCGGGATCACGATCAAACGGGCGGTGATCACATCGCCATTGGCGATTTTGAGTTGGATTTCCGGATCGGTCGAGTCGGGCTCGACGTCAAGCTCGCGAGCCGTGGAGAGTGGCAGAGTCATCAGCGAGGCACCTGAGTCCACGATCATCTCGGCGGAGTGCTCACCATCGATGACGACCGATGCATAAAAACTGTCACCAGGGGTTTTCCGAAGCGGAATGGTCTCGATCAGAATGGTCTCTTCGAGTTTTGCCAATTGCAGCGTATTTCTCGTGAACCCTCGGGAGAGAGCCAATTCGTATGGTTGCTCGACTGACTGGTTCAACTCAGCAATGGCTACCTGCACCTCTGTATTATTCGCCAACGTTGCGACTTCCTCAGCAGTACCGTCGGCCAGTTTTCGCATGTCGAGCACAAGTTGCAAAAAGACTTCACGTGCCTGCATGGTCTCGCTCCGCGCCTCATCGACAGTGTCGGAATGCTTCTGGTGCTTCTGAGTGAGTTGGTCGAGTTGTCCTCGAATGGTGTTCAGCGCGCCGACGAGTTTGTTGTTCAATGTGACATTGTTCTGGTTGATGTTGGCGAGCTGGGCACTGAGCTGTGTGTGCTTTTGTTTGAGTGAGTTGATTGCTTTGAGGATCGTCTCCGACTCTGCTTGCAGACGGCCTTCATCCCGGGCCTTGGCGACGAGATCACGGCGGAGCTTGGTGACCTCCCGAAGAGACTTCCCCAATTCCGTTTCGGATTGGAGCAACAGCTCATCTTTGAAAACACGAATGCCGTGCTGTTCCAGCACCTCCTTCGCCGCAGCTTCGTCAGCGAACACAACGCTGCTCATCGCCAGAGAGGCAACACAAACCAGCAAAGCAGACATTGAGCGAACGTACATGATCCTCTCCTGAATTTCACGAAGAGCGAAGGGCTCATTCCAAAGAAGAAATGAGATGCAGTGGTTCCGTTCTCTTTCAATAACCTACGGTGACGTCGTGGTCGATTCAAGGTGGCTTCGTTTCGATTGACGAGGCCCAACCATTTGCACTCGAACGAACTCCAGTCATTTTTTTACTTGAGGGAAGTCAACTTGGAGTCTGCAGCACGGGTCAGTCAGCTTTCTCATCCTTGGCCGGTGTCCAGACGGTCAAGCCATCGAGCGACTTGCCTGCTTCCTCCTTGCCTGGGCCGATAAAGAAGCTGAAACCGATAGCGAGCACGGCAAACAGGATGTTCACCACGGGACCGACCCAAGTGTTATTGAGTGAGACCGTCCAGGGCACCCAGCCGAGCCAGTTCAGGGCGAGGTACACATTCACGCTGACGGCAACGATCAGAGCGAGGACCGCGGCTCGGTTACCCACACGCGTTGTGAAGAACCCGACCATGAACACAGCCATGAGGCAGCCATTGAATACCGATTCGACGATCCATGCCAGTTGGTTCATGTTTTCAACGGGAATGAACTGGATGCCGATGGCACCAGCAATCATCAATCCCGCACCCAGCGTGGCGATGACTCGGGCAAACCGCAGGTAAAATCGGTCCTCGCGGCCCGGCATCAGATAGGGTCGAACAATATCCACGACCGTGACGGTGGCGATGGCGTTGAGGCTCGAGTCGAGCGAGGACATCGCAGCTGCCAGCACCCCGGCAATCACCAGCCCCGCTAACCCTGCGGGGAGTGTTGTGAAGATAAAGTGCGGGAAGACAGCATCACTCGCCAACCCATCGATCGCAGGATTTGGGAAACGCTGGTAGTAGACGTAGACACAGGTGCCGACGAAGAAGAACAGCATCCAGGTCGGGACAGCCACGATTGAGAAAATGGCCGTTGCCTTTCGTGCTTCACGGGTCGACTTGGCCGCCACATAACGCTGCACAACATTCTGGTCACCCGAATACGAAAACACCCAGGTGAAGATTCCCAGCAGTGCCATCGTCCAGAAGGTGCTCTTGTTCCAGTCCCAATCGAATGACCCAAACGAAAACTTGTTGTCCGACGTTGCAACCTCGAAGATCTCGGAGAATCCTCCGGGCAGGTGTGACACCACGTATCCGATGCAAATGATGCCTCCAAACAGCAACACGATGGCTTGCATCACATCCGTCCAGATGACAGCTTCAATGCCGCCGGCGACGGTGTAGAAGGCAATAAAGATTCCTGCACAAACAATAATGATCCACAACTCGGCTCCCGTCAGCACCTGAATGGGCAGACAGACCAGGAACAACACGCGAGCCAATCGAAAGAGTTGAGAGACCACGAACGTCACGACACCATACAGGCGGACCTTGGTCCCATACCGCGCCTCAAGGTACTCGAATGCAGAGGTCAGATTCCCTCGACGAAAGAAGGGGATGATGACCACGATCGCGAAGATGGCCACCAGCGGCAGAGTGAGGTTCGCGACCAATCGGCTCCAGTTTCCGGAGAAGGCGTCACCGGGGAAGGCAAGGAACGTGACTGAGCTGATCGTCGTGCCCAGCATCGAGAGGCCGATCACCCAGCCGGGGAAAGACCGATTGCCGAGGAAATACTCTTCCGTACTGTTGTTCTTCCGAGCGAAGTACAGGCCGACACCAGCCATTCCGAGCAGATAGGCGACAATGGCGACCGCGTCGAGGGTACGGAGTTCGACTTGTTGAGCGGCTTGTGCGAGCAGTGTGTTCATGGAAATCTGGAGATGTGAGTTCATTGGTGTTCGGGGAAGTCTTGTTCGTAGCGTTTGAGCAGAGCAGGCACGTCATTGGGGAGTACATAGATCTTGCCGCGGATGCTCTTGGTCTCGCCCGGCTCTAACCCTCCGAGACGAAAGTCGGCGTGCAGGCAGACGATGACGCCTTGGAACAACTCCTGGTATGGCTCGAACGCCGTTGCAAAGAGCATTGAGTCGTCAGCCGAGAAGCAGCCGATGAGACCATTCGATGGCACGAGGTCCGAGAGCGGGCGAGGATTCACATCGTTGCGATCGACCCCTTCGGGAGCCCAGACCTGTCCAGGGGTGTAGCGGGCTTCTGTCGCCCAGTTGCGAGTCGGCATCAGTGACAACTCTCCATCAAGGAACACGAAACTCCTGGCGAGATACGTTTCCTGATTGCGGCCGGTGAACTTCTCCAACCGAATGCATGGCTGTGCCCAGTGAGCTTCGCTGCATCTGTCGGTCGGATTGGTCGCAAGGATGCGGAAATCGACCTCATCGTGTGTCGAGCGGATCTCGTGGACCACGACCAGGCCGTCCCCAACTTCGCATTGCAACTTGACGAAGCGGTCGTCCTGACCGTCATCGAGACGCACAGTCTTGTGTTTCATCCTCGTGTGTTTGACCCAATCTGCATCCGTCGACCCCGCGCGGCAATACGCTTCCAGGTAATGGATCTTGATCTCTTCACCAGGCAAATGGTCCCCACTGATCGTGAGATAGTTCTCCGCCCAGTCCAGCTTGAGAGGCTGAGGCTCCGCAGCGAATGTCGTGGCTGTGTTCAGGAGCAGCGCGAAGCACGCGGCGGCGCAGGGGAGGGGAGTACGCATCGTGATACCTCAATCTCGAACAGGAGAGAGGCACAGCATACCGTCAGAGCAATGCGAGAGACAGCAAACCCCCTCTCCCCTTGGGGGAGAGGGACAGATTCTGAAGCGTCAGCGAAGAATCAGGGTGAGGGGTCGGCGCGGAAGACGGCGCGATGGACAACTCCAGCAGCACCCCCTCATCCTGCCTTCCGCTTCGCTTGAAGGCTGTCCTTCTCCCCCAAGGGGAGAAGGCTTCAGCGAGTCCCCCCCACCGAGGCACTTCAGTAGTCAGCCTACCACGGCGTTTCCATCATGCTCACGATCTGTCGAGCGAGTGACTCGGTGACGTCCTGTGTCGCGGTGGCGAGAGAGTGGCCCACTTCGGGGGCGAATTCGGAGTGGGCGATCAGTTGCACCGCATCACCGCTGAGGGGCATCTGTCGGGACGAGAGGACTTGACCACTGCGGAGGTCCTCCCAACGGACCTCAACGGCGAGCGATAACTGCAACTCGCGTGGGTCATCGAAGCGTGTCTCAGTCAAAACGTCTTTGCGAACCTCGACGATGTGACCGGTCAGTCGTGTGTCAGCTCCCGGTCCCTTGGTGAGTCGATAGGGCGTGCGAGACTGGATCTGTTTCTGAACAGCTTCGGTCAATTGAAGTTCGAAGCCGCGACGGTAGGAGTCGGTTGTGAATGTCGGAACGTGCACTGTGCGAACGTCGGGAGCATACGCTCCACCGACCATGTAGCCTGCACAGCCAGGCAGCGCGACGGCGAGAAGCAGCAGCGCCAGCGTCCAGCGACGACCACAGAGGGTCGCGAACAGCATCAGTCGGTTGTTACGCATAGCTGGATGGGGTCACAGGGTCGAACGACCGGTGGAGCTTGACTCGCAGTCATTCTGAGGAGTCGTCATCGATTGGCTGCAGTTTGGGGTCTTTGGTGACGGGTCTCAGCAGGCTGCGGATGAAGCCCTGTTTGGTTGGTTGTTTCGTAGTGGGGTTGCCGGAGATCGAGGCATCATTGCTCGGCAGGGTGACCCGGGCTGGAGGTGATTTGACCTTTGCCGTCGGACGGGGAACCGATGATCGTGGGACGATGCCTCCGAATACGGGCGAGCCGACCGAGTTATCTTTCTCCCGGAACGGATTCAACGAGCTTGAGGGCCCGCTCCGCCGTCGGTCGGCGACCTTTTCCAATGTCTTGCGTGCCATCTCGGCGTATTTGGAGTCGGGGTATTTGTTGATGATCACATTGCAGTGCAACACAATCGCGGCGTCGTTCCCTTTGCTCTCATAAAACTCGACCTGATGCCACTCGCGTTGAACCTCGATCTCGCTGATACGGTCGAGTTCCTCACTGAGTTTTTGTCGTTGAGTGGGATCGAGATCGGGAAAGAGACGTTGAGCTGTTTCCTTGAGTTGCCGTGAACTGTTGAGAGACTTATCGTCGTAACCCGGCCCCTCATACGCTGCGAGGCGGACGTGAGAGTCGAGCAGATAAGCATCCTTGAAGTGAGGGCTGTCCGGGTACTGTTCTCGCAACAGCTGATAAACACGTGCCGCTTCGACAAAGTCACCCGTTTGCAGGTGATAGTTCGCGGTCAGCATGAGGGCATCATCTGCGAGCGGACCGTTGGCGTCGTGCAGCCAGATGGTCTGTAGCGCCTGCAGAGCGCGGCCCGACGTGTCGAACAGTGGTCGTGAGTCATCGGTGACGTTGAAGAACGACGGCTTGTCGAAACTCCGGTCGCCTGTCCGAGGGTTCGTCTTTTGAAGTTCGCCGCTGGCGAGTTCGACATTGTCGTTCTGGGCATCCGGGAAGCCCATCCATGACTGAGCGATCGCGAACATGCTTCGTGTGACGTCGTCAAGATGTCGCGAAGAGGGGTATCTTTCCAACAGACGGTCGTAACTGTCTTGTGCCCAGGAGTACTTCTTCTGCTTGAATTGCGACTCGGCCGTCATGAAGAGGGCATCCTCTTCGATTGGATCGCCATAGCTGTTGGCAGCAGGATCGGAAACGCCCGTGCGGAGTGCCTCGGTCGCACTTTCTAAGAAGCTGAGGCCTCGCTTGCGGCGTTCCTTGGCGAGCTTCTTGAAGGCTTTCTCGGCAGCCCGGTAATTCCCAGCGTCGTAGAGCTTCTCGGCCGCTTCGTACTCAGCGAGCCCTTCAATTCCGAAGGCGCCAGTGACAGCGGCTTCACGTTTTTGCTTGTCCCAGGAGGCCTGACTGAGATCTCGCTCCATCGGCCCCATGACGCCGTCGATGCTGGCGCGATCACCACGGTCTTCGGTCTCTGACGATTGCGCGAGCGCAGTGTCGACCTCGATCGGGTCTTTCTTGAGGGCGGTGACGTCGAGGATCGAGGCACAACCGACGATGGTCGACACGCCGGCGAGGACGAACGCAAACAACGCCCACTGGAGACATCGTCGCCCTCGACGAAGGCCACGCGCAGCAGGGGTGATTGTGTTTGCGGACATCGGTCCATCCATGGTCCGGGGCGTGTCAGTCAAAGTTCAAATACCGCAATGTAGACGGCCGTCGTTCCAGCACGTGCGAGACGGCAGCCGTAGTGATGTGTCTGAGTTGTGTCAGTTGATCACGGGAAGGGGTCACACTCCGGGCGACTGCGGGATCGTCGTCGGAGAGTTTTTTGAGCAGGGCAATGGTGCCTGCGTCGATGGGGCGTTGTTCGTAGTCGGGTCGTTTACAGGAGGCACAGATCAGTCCCCCCTGGTTGACCCAGAAGGCGAACGTGCGTTGGTCGTTGACGGGACAGCCGCAGACAAGACAGGCGTCAAACTCCGGCAGGCTTCCAATCTCGTTTAACAGGACAAGTTCAAATCGCAGGATGGCAGGCCACGGATCGTCGTCGCTTTCGAGACTCCGCAGCGTGTCACTCGCAACTTGGTACAGGCGGGGATGGGGGTCGTACTCTTCACTCAGACCGGACAACAACTCGGCGATGTAGTACCCGCCATACAGAGACGTCAAACTGGAGGGCGACGGCTGAAAACGGGCGATGAGTTGGGATTCGGTCAAGATGTCCAGACTGGACGATGATTTGCGCAGGAACACTATCCGAGACTCAGAAAGCAGGTCAAGACCAGCCTCGAATGCTGAACGTAAACGCTTGGCTCCCTTAGCCAATGCGCTGATTTTGCCGAAATCACGAGTGAACAGCGTGACCACCCGACTGGATTCACTCCAGTCAGCCAGGCGAATCACGAGTGCGTCGGTCTTTTCCTGTGACATAGGCAGCGGAGGGACAAGAGCAGAGAGACAAGAGTGGAGAGCAAGATTGAGTGTAGCCGGGGCAGGGCAGAAAGGCAGTCCATACCTTGGGTGATGGACGAATTGGGAACACTAATTTCCACTAATCAACACGAATTGTTGAATGGCCATTCCACGTCGAACGGTGTCGCAGCGATTAGTGGAAATTAGTGGCGATTAGTGTTCCTCCCTTTCGGCAAATCACTTCTCCCGCTCACCGATGCTCACCTTCGTTCGCTCCGTTTCCTTCTGTCTGAAATCAAGACTCTCCAGATTTCCTGATGCCCGGCAGGTCACTTTGCCGATATTACAACTGGACGGCCGCTTGGGTCATCGAAGTCGAACACACATCGTTCGGCTGACCACAAGCCACAGGGAATCGATTCCCTCTCTTCAGTGCCAGACAGCCTTCATCCGCTACGAAGGCTCGCCGTCACCGGCATCGACACTTACGTCGAGTCGGAACCTTTTCCATCACTGACACTTACGGCAAGACGCCTCCGCAGCCTGTGTGGCTTGCGCGTTTTCACCGGCCAGACGGCCAGGAGGCGAAAATCATGCTGTACCGTTACGAAAATGCCCCGCATCGCGTCGATCCCATGGCTGACATCAACCCGGCTGCCGAGCCCCTGTTGAAGCCGATCTTCAATCTGAGGTATGATCGTGCACACGCAGAATCTGCCGAACGGTCAGATCAACCGTCGGTTGAGGAGCTCGCAGCAACAGGGGAGGCCGCCATGGATGTCAACGGTCGTGCTTCAGTCGGAGGGGAAAGTCCCATCCGACCGAACGAGCATTCCCCTGTAGAGAGCAAGACAGTGCAGACCGAGTCACGTGCGGAGCGACTGGCACGCATCAAGGCGGAGATCGACGCCGGCACATACGACACGGACGAGAAACTCGAGTCGGCTGTTGATCGGATGCTGCGTGAGGTGCGTTGAGCGTGAGTGGTTGAGACGATCGACGTGCCAGGGGAGGGGGTCAGGCACCATTTCGGTCGAAAGATCTGCGAGTTCATCAGAACGTACCCTCCGAAATGGTGCCTGACCCCTTCGGGATGCTTGACGTTCCTGCGTCACCCGTCTTCAATCAACCAACGACCGATCCGACGAACGAGAGTCTCATGAGCGACATGACCGCCCCCGCTGTCTCCGTCACCCCGATGGAGAAGTTCCAGGAATACCTCGTGACGCGCGGCAAGCGCATGACGCGCGAACGCACGATCATCGTGGAAGAGGTCTTCGCTGCTCATGAACACTTCGACGCAGATCAACTGATCAACCGGGTTTCCCAACGGCAGGACAGCCGCCGCGTCAGTCGCTCAACCGTGTATCGCACCCTGGAGCAACTGGTCGAAGCGGGCCTGCTCCGCAGTGTCGCCCGCCAGGACGGTCGTGAAGTCTACGAACACGACTACGGCTACCCCCAACACGACCATCTCATCTGTCGCAAGTGTGGCACCTTGATCGAGTTTCACAACTCCGAGATCAAGGACATCCTCGCCGAAGTCGCCCGCGAACGCGGCTTCCGCATGGAAGGCCACCGCCTCGAAGTCACGGGATTGTGTGACGACTGCTGCCGGCCCCCGCAAACTCGGCCCGAGAAGCTGAATTTGCTGTAGCGATTATTGTTTCTTCGGGGGAATCACTGCACGCACGAACCGAGAAAGTGGATCAATCGACTGTCCATTTTTCGAGTAACTCGTTGCTACCGAGCCGTGTGAATTGATCACCACAACGATGGTGATTTCCGGAGAGGTCCACTGTAGCTGCTCGTAGTTCTTGTAGCCTTGGCTTCGAAGCTTTGCCGGAGCAACATGAGCATTCGTACCGAAAGTGCCATCGTCCCGAACATATCCTAGTCTCATCTTTCGACGATCAGGATGGCCCAGAATCTTCGTCACGATTGCCTCGTCCATTCCAACTTCGATGCTTTGAAAGTTGGACAGACTGATTTTGGATTCTCGCGAGTCAACGATTCGGATGAAAGACCAGACGCAGGCAGCGCCTGTCAGAATTGCCATGACCAGAAGGGCAATCCAATACTGATATCCGTTGCCACGACGATGATTGTTGAGTTGTGATGAATTCATGACGTTGTTTCGCTGATGAATGGATCACCGGAGTCTATCGCTCGAATACCTCAACGCCATCGGTCACTTGATCACTCGGATGCATCACAATGCGGTCGCCTTCTGCAAGACCGTTGACGATCTCGGATTCGAGGCTGTTCTGGTGTCCGAGCTCAATCGGTTGCAAGCGGGCGTGAGCGTCGTAGAGGCGGAAGACGGACCACTCGCCTTCGTGGCGGAACAGGGCACTGTTTGACACCTTGAGTACAGTCGGCTCTTCCCACACGACGATGTGGGCCTCGACGCGGAAGTTGTCACCGAGAGTCGTGCGGTCTTCGGGGGCGTCATCGAGATCGAGGATCACATTCACTCGCTGCTCTTCAACGCCGAGAGCGGAGATCTTCGTGAAGCCGGAGGGTTCGATGAGTCGGACGGTCGCCTGCAATGGATCGTCGCCGCCCCATTGATCGAGATCGGCTCGGGCTCCGGGCACAATGCGGACTGCGTCGCGGGACAACACGTCGACCACCACTTCGAGGTCAGACGGATCGCCCAGTTGCATCAGTTGCGTGCCAGGCGTCACGATCGTCGCGCTCTCTTGCTCCAGCTTGAGCACGCGGCCACTGATCGGAGCGCGGATCACGAACTGTCCGTTCCCGTTCGATGAGTCCCCATTGCTGTCGTCTCCTTCGCCATCAGGCTCTCCTTGCGTGCGGAGTAGGGCGGCTTGTTCGAGTTCGATCTCGAAGCGAGCGATCTCCTCAGCAAACTTGGCGGCTCGAAAATCCTCAGTCGTCGTCCTGAACTCCATCTCACGTTGATCGAGCTGCGTCGCGGTTGCCGCGTTCTTTTCTCGCAGGTTGCGGATGCGTGCCAGTTCCGACTCGGCGAAGTCCATGGCTGCCTTCGCACGGTCGAGTTGAGTGTTCGATTGTTTCAATCTCGCTTCTGCAGCTTTGACGCGCGCCTCAGATTGAGCTCGGACGCGGGGATCAAGCAGGGCGGGGTCAGTCGGCTCGATGCGGGCGACGGGGGTCTCTCCGGCGATGACTTCGTCGCCGACGTCCAAGCCAATGCGTAACAGCCGACCACTCAATGGCGCAGAGACGACGTACTGCTCCTTGATGCGGGTGCGACCGTCTTCGTCGACCGTGACCCGCAGCGGACCCCGCTCGACCGTGCTGAGGTCGACGCCGACCGGCTTGGGCAGCATCGCATACACGATCATCCCCACGACGCCAAGCCCTACACCGATCATCGCCAGTCGCCTGAGCCACGGTCCGATGCGTGATTTCCGCTTTTTCGCCACTGTTTTCACTCGACTCTCTGTTGAAAGATGTCAGTTCTCCGGGAGGGCGAGGCTCCTGCCGAGCCGCGCCGTGAGATTAATCGTCTATCTGCTTGGGTCCTATTCCTCCGGGAGCAAGATTCCGTATCTCCATTCTCGGTTGAAGTAAGCAATTACTGCGCTTGCGGCTCAGCAGGAGCTTCGCCCTCCCATTCCTCTCGAAGGCGACAATCTCCCGCCTTCATTCTTTCTGCTTGAGAACAGAGACGAGATCCATGTGATCGATCTGCCGACGCACAATCAGGCCGGAGATGAGGCTCGCTACGATCGTCACCCCCGCTGCGAACGCCAGTGTTTCGGAGCTGATGACGATGGGAATGCGGAACATCTCGGACTCAAAACCCTTGGCCATCGCTTGGGCGAACAGGTATCCAATGCCGAATCCGACCGGGATCGCTGCCAGGGTGATGACTGCTAATTCCCCCAACAGGATGGTGGAGACTTCGGCCCGCGTAAAGCCGATGACTCGGAGCGTCCCCATCTCGCGGCTGCGTTCGGACAGTGAAATCCTCGCTGTGTTGTAGACTACGCCGAACGCGATGATGCAGGCAAACATGATGTTGAAGCCCTGCATGATGTTCTGGTTCTCCGCGATCGTGTCACGGAAACCCTCGAGAGCGGCATCCTTGAGCGTGACCGCAGCGACTCGGGGCGTCTCCTTGAGTTGCTCATACAGCGTGTCGATCACGTTCCCGTCCACTCTCAGGTATGTGCCCGAAACGCTGCCCTGTTCGCGGAGTAGCCCGTCAAGGACTTTGCGGCTCATGTACGCATTGGTGCCTTGGAACTCGTAAAGCAATGCAGTTACGGGCACCTCCCATGTTGGTCGCTCTCCCTCCAGCACCTCGACAACGACCGTGTCACCCACTTCGACGTCCAGCACTTCAGCCAGTTTGTCGGAGAGCATTAATCCGTTTGAGGGCAACTTGGCCTGATTCTCTCGTGCATCGATCAGGCGATACAGCTCGCGGTCATCGCCGAGTCCGAGGATAGCGACGTTGCGATAGCGATGCTCGTGTCGCAGTTTCACGCCAACGGCTCGATACGATTCACTCCTCAAGACGCCCGGGAGTTGTTGCAGTTCAAACTCGGCATCAGCAGAAAGTGGTTCTACGAAAGTGACGCTCAAGTCTTGTCGCTGCGTCACGAAGTATTGGAAGTTCATCATGTAATCCATGGCGTCGACACCGAACCGGCCTAACACAAGCACCGCGACAGCGAATGCGATTCCGACGATCGACATCATCGCCTTCCAGGGCCGGCGCTCCAGTTCACGGAGCACCATCCGTCCGCTGGCGGAGAACAGTCGGGACCATCCGAGGCGTTCCAAGAGTGTCTCCCGGAACTGAGCGGGCGGGGCGGGGCGCATGGCCTCTGCGGGCGGCAACAGCACGGCCTGTCGCACAGCACCGAATGTCCCGATGACCGCAGCAAGCACGCTGATCGACAAGGCGGTCGCCACGATTCTCGCGTCGAAGTGATACAGATACTCAGGGAAGTGATAGAACTGCGCGTAGATCCCGGTGATCCCTTTCCCCAACCACACGCCGAAGGCAGTGCCGATCAGAGCACCGACCGTCGTGATCACCATCACGAACAGCATGTAATGCCGTCCGACTTCCCAATGTGTGTAACCGAAGGCCTTGAGCGCGGCGATCTGCTCCCGCTGCGTGCTAATCACACGGGTGATCACGACATGCAGCAGAAACACGGCCACACTCAGAAAGATCGAAGGCGACACGATCGCACTCGCTCGCAGTTGTTTCAGTTCGTCGGACAGAAACCTTGCGGAGAGGTGTTCGCTGCGACCATGCGAGCCGGCACCGCCATAGGGTTCGATCAGCCGGTCCAATCGTGTGATCACTTCCTGCTCAGACGCTCCGCGCAACAGCGTGAGCGTGATGTTGTTGAAGGCCCCCTCCATATCGAAGGCTGAGGCGAGTTCGCGTTCGTCCATCCAGATGATGGCGAACCGCTTCTTGTCCGGGATGAGTTCGCCCGGACGAATCTGGAGCACATACTCCGGCGACATGGCCACGCCCACGATGGTGAGCGACTGACGGCGACCATTGAGGATCGCTTCGAACGAATCACCCGGCTCCATCCCGTGGGCTTCCAGAAACGGTTCGCTGACCAGAACCTCGTTGGTACGATAAGGCTCGATGTACCGTCCTGCCTTGAGGTAGACGTCATTCAGACGTGGTCGTCGATCAGCGGGAATCGAGACCATGCGTCCGACAGCCGGTTCGCTGAGGCCTTCGATGTCGAGCGTCACATCCATGACCACCCGTGGCTCGGCTTGCGCGACGCCCGGGATCTGTGCAATCCGATCTGCCAACGTCAGCGGTGCCCGCTTGAGTGACGTGAACACGTCCGCAAACCGATAGCGGTCGTAGTACGCCTGTCGTGTGAGGTTGAGAGCGTTGTAAGTGCTCACCGCCATCACAAACACCGCGATGCCACTGGCAATCACCAACGAGATCGCGGTCGCCTGCCCCTTCATGTGCAGTAAGTCACGGATCAATTTGCGGTGCAGAGCGGACATTTTGAGTTGAAGGGTTGATGTGTTGACGGGTTGATGAGGGAACGAGACACGAATTGATTACATCAACTCATCAACCCGTCCACTCATCATCTCCCCTCACCATTGCAGTTCACTCGGATCCAGACGTTTGTCGTTCGTATGCACACTCCCAATGCGACCGTCCTTCATGGCGATGACGCGGTGGGCCATATCTGAGATGGCTGCATTGTGGGTGATAACAGCGGTCGTGGTGCCGAGTTCGCGGTTGATGCGATCGATGACCTCGAGGACGACGACGCCTGTGTGCACGTCGAGGGCACCGGTCGGTTCGTCGCAGAGGAGGACGTCCGGCTGCTTGGCGATGGCGCGGGCGATGGCGACGCGCTGCTGTTCGCCTCCGGAGAGTTGGGCGGGGAAGTGGTCGACACGGTCCGCCAGTCCCACGAGCCCCAATGCGTCGACCGGCTCCATCGGATCCAAGGCGACTTCTGTGACAAGGGCCACGTTCTCCTTCGCCGTCAATGACGGGATGAGATTGTAGAACTGGAACACGAATCCCACGTGATCCCGTCGATAGCGGGTCAGAGCCGCATCATCGAATGCTGTAATCTCCTGGTCGCGGTAACGCACGACACCCGAGGTCGGAAGATCGAGGCCGCCGAGGATGTTCAGCAGGGTCGACTTCCCACTGCCGGAAGGGCCCAACAGAACCACGAACTCGCGTTCGAAGAGTTTTAGGTCAACGCCTCTGAGCGCCTGCACCTCGATCTCACCCATCTGATAGACCTTCGTCACGTCTTCCGTCGCAAACACCGTGACGGATGTGTCGGGAGGTTTGATGGCGGCGGGGACGGAATCAGACGAGAGGCTCACGAAGTCGGGCTCCTGTTGAGGACGCCCCTATGGTCCGCTGCGCGGCTGCTGTCGTCAACGATGGCGCTGAGAGTCCGCCAATTACCAACTACTGGACCTGCAATCCTTCGGACGACTCACCTTGTGCGGACTTGTCACCGGCGTACTGATATCTCAATCCGGCATAAAGCGACCGCGAGTCATCATCAGCAGGGAGGAGGGAGAGGCAGCGGTTCATTAGATCAGTCGCCTGCGTCGCGTGGCCCTGAGCTGCGTGCGCTGCAGCCAAGGTGGCAATGACCGGGGACGATTCCCAGTCGCTCAACTCGCAGGCACGTTGAGCCATTTGTTGAGCTTGAACTGCGTCGCGGATTTTGGCCTCCGGGCAACTCACGAGTAACCGCGACAGATCCACCAATGCCGGCAAGTTCTGGTCGTCGCGAATGAGGGCTTCTTCCAATGCCAGCTGGGCGAGTTGCCATTTCCTCAGCGCGATCAGCGACCGTGATTGCTCGATGCAGGGACGCGGGTCATTGAATGCGGTCTTTCGCCAGCGGGCTGCAAACTGCGAGGCGACTTCATACTCCTCGAACTGACGATGAGAGACCGCACACGCCTGCAGAGTTTCAACTGCATTGGGGTTGATCTCTCGCATCTCGTTGGTGACGAGAAAGGCCGCGGGCACCATCTGCATCTCCTGGTAACACGTCCACTGTCCGAGCAGGGCGTCTGTCGAGTGCTCGTTCACTCGCAGAGCCCGTTCGTAAGCGAGCAGGGCGTCGCGATGACGTTGCAGTTGTTGCAGAATGGCTCCGTGCAGGAGATACGGGGCCTCGGCGCGAAAGTTTGTCTCACGATTCGGCTCGGCGACCGAGCGACGCACATCAGCGAGAGCCATGTTCCGGTTCCCGAGACGGGCATGAGCATAGGCCCGGATGAAGCACGCATCCGCCATTCGAGCGCCATTGGCGATTGCCGTCGAAGCGTGTTCAATCGCCTTGGGGTAATCGTCGGACAGGAAAGCAATCTGGGCGAGTGTCACGTGCACCGCCATCATCGTGGGGTGCTCGTCAAGGAGGCGGTGTGCCTCTTCCTCCGCGATGCCCAACTTCTGTTCGCCGACGAGACAGCGGATGAGGTGCTGATTGACTTCGGGAGAGTGATCACCTGCTCGCCAGGCACGGTCGAAGTCGGCCCGCGCGGCAGCATACGCTCCTCGCGCGAGACGTGCCTGTCCGCGCTCGACCAGTTGCTGGGCCGGGGAGAGTGATGTCGTTCTGCTCGACGCACTGTGAGGATCAGTCCCGTCGCCTCCGCACACCGAACCGGTCGCGAAGCACCCGCAAAGTGCAGCGGTCAGGAAAGGTTTTCGCAATGCTGAGAACATACGGATCGATGCCAACGCAAGGTCGTCGAGCTAGGGACTCTTTCTTGGAATCGGAGTCTGAACCCCTCGGTCTCGATCTCATGCCGGTCTCCACAGACAGTTGATCGGTTTTCGTCATCAGCAGCAGATGTGACAGGCCCGCGCGGCTCATCCGTCAACACTTGCACAAGCCGTAGAAGTCGCAGGGTTCGCCAAAGTAGCCATCACGCTCCGAGGCTGTCAGTTTTTCGTAGGACGGATTTCCAAATCCGTCCTCCATTCGATTTGACCGATGGGAAAGCACACATTGATGCGTTTTCTGGACGGACTTGGAAGTCCGTCCTACGGCGTTCTGCCATCGAATTGCAAAAACTGACAACCTCTCCGCGTGATGTGCGGAACAAGCGGCACCTTCCGACTCGCATGAAAACGTGAACTGCCATGACGTCACGCTCGGGACGTGGGATCTATTACTGTCCTGTTTTGGCACGCAGCGCTTTTCCAGATTCGTCATTCCCGCGCAGGCGGGAATCCAGACGGCATGGGGGAGCTGGTTACGTTTGGACAACCGTGCCGCGCTCACGGGATTCCC
>JAJDEJ010000229.1 GCA_029259815.1 Planctomycetaceae bacterium
CCGAGCCGCGCAAACCCTGGTAGCGCGGTTCCAACGAGCACACGAACGGCTTGCTGTGGCAATACTCCCTCAAGGGGACCGACTTCCGACACGTCAGCCGCCACCACTTGGCCCGCACCACCACTGAACTCAACGACCGACCCCGCAAACGCCTCAATGATCAAACCCCCAACGAAGTCTTCCACCAACGCCTCGCTGTGGCGATTGAGATGTGACGGTGCCTGATGAAAGACGAATTGGCCAACACACTATGGTCGTACTGCCGAATGCAGCCGCTGAATGAGTACCTTGAAGAACATCGCCCGTACTTTACATGGAGTGAAGTCGACGATTGGATCGCTGCCGGACATCACGTAGGTCTCCACACGCGGTCGCATCCGCGGTGCTCGCGATTGACGAGGTCAGAGGCTGAGATAGAAGTCGCTGCGCCGGCAGCAGATCTCAGAAGGCGGTTCTCACTCGGCTTTCTTCCGTTTATTTACCCGTTTGGTGACCGGCTCACTCGGGAACTTGAGCAGGAGCTCTTCGAAAAGGACGTGTTTGACTGTGCGTTCGGGATTCGAGGTATGTCAAGTTGTGGCGTGCCCCCGACTCGTTTAGAGCGTGCTGGAGCGGAGGAAATGGGAGCTAGATGGGCTGTGTATGGGGATTTGGCGATTCGTCCATTTGTTGATGGCATACAAAATCGTCTTGGTCAGTCCTGACCGTTCAAGACCGTGATGGGTTGTGAACGAAGATGTCGCACCGATTCGGGATAACGGGTCTTACAGGTTCATTGGGCTTTGGCACGTTTGTACGTCCGCCTTACGGCCATTGGTGTCCAGGCGCATCCACGAGCTGTCTGGTGGCCGCTCGCATTGAGTTGATCTGCTTTCAAGAGACACGTACGTAGTGTATTCGCAGGTCGGTTCCAATCCATTCGTCCCCAAATATCTGTGACTTTGCAATTCGTCCACAACTGCTGCCAGCGGAACCATTTGCCCTGCTCGTTTCGCACCTGGAGTCGACCGATATCGTCAGCTCGCATGCGAAACTGTTCATCTGCCTGGAAATTCACCTGCCAGGAGCGACCGAACTCATTGAAATTGTTGACAAAGACCGAGCCCAAATAGACCTCCAATGCCTGGGAAACGTCGGTGAGGGAGACGCCCATGGAACGGACTTGTGACCGATCAATGTCGACTCTCACTTCGGGAGCGTGAGGACGGTAGAGCGTCATCACACCAGCGAGTTTCAGGTTGGCAACACCGGATCGCACAAACTCTTCCGTATGCGTTTCGAAAACATCAGGGCCTCGATTCTCAAGCATCAAGTTAAAGCCACCCGTTGCCCCCAGCCCGTTAACAGGTGGCGGAGGGAAGACACTGACCTCGGCGTCCTGCACTTCTTCGGGATACCACTTGCGGAGGTGGAGGAAGATGACCAGCCCGTTCAAGTCGAATGATTTGCGCTTTTCGAATGGATCGAGGATGATGAATATGGAACCGTAGTTGAGGCTGGTCGCACCGATCAAGAACGACTCGCCAGAAACCGTGATCGTATGTGCGACTCCGGGCGTGCGACTCGCGATGTCGACGACTTCATGCATGACCTCATTGGTGCGCTCCGCCGAAGCTGAGTCAGGCAATTCGACATTGACCAGTAGCCAGCCTTTGTCGTGCAGGGGAATGAACCCGTCAGGAGCATGATTGAAGGTCCAGTACGTCAATACAACAGCCCGCCATACACCAGCAACACAATCAGGCTCAGTCGCATCATGCGCTGCTCAATTCCGATGTATGTATTCGTGCCGGCATTAAATCCACGGTTGAAGAGCTTAAACAGCCAGCCAAGAATGAAGTCGAACAGCCGTGTCAACGGGTCTCGCTTGGCGCTGCGAGGCCGCAGTAACGACGTCGCTGCCCTCTTTGAACAACGTCTTTGCCAGATAGCACGGCAATCGCACGTTCAACGTAGCTGAATTCGCCAGAATTCAGATGATTTGTCGTGAGCCTCCGCCTGTCTGAACTCTGGCGAATTCAGCTACGACAAGTCAGACACCAACTTTGAGCCTGCCCAGCCCTCTTGGACGTGCGATTGCCGTGTTCCAGATAGGCAGTGACTCTTGCCTTGATCTCAACGGAGTTCACGGCTTCCGTTCGGCCGATAAAGTATCCGTACTCGGTGACATCGCGTTGCGCGGGCTGGCGGACTGTCACTGTGGCAGGACCAGAAGCCTCGTCATCTGTCATGGCCTGTGGACGACAGCCAATGAGCGTCAGTGTGTGGGCACAACACAGTGCCGCAACGATCATTCGAACTCGCATGTGACCGGTGATCGATTCAAGCTCCAGCGTGTCTCGCCAAAAACATCTACGCACTTTGTTCATCAAGACTCGCAGGGAAACGTGCCACGATTGATGATTGAACGTTGATAAGTGAAAGCTGTGTGATGTGTGACGCCTCAACCATTGGTAGAGCAGGGGTCATCAATCATCCTACAATCCTGTCCGTGATCTGCTAAGGAGCCCTATCGTCGATGGGGCGAGATGATTTGTGCTGTACCATCAGATAGTCTCATCCTTGATTCCGCTTGGCCACAGACGGGGCGATAAGTCACTTGTTAGTAGGTTAGATACGGAGATTGCCCTTCGCCAATTCAAAGGAGGTTTGACCGCATGACCACACTGAGTGTTTGCATCGGTGCATTCAATGCTCAGGACGCGTTGCAGTCTCTTCGCGCAAGCGGCGTTGACGACGGGCAGGTTTCGTTGGTCGGCAAAGATGATGCCGATGACAGACAGATTCACGGATATCATACGACCGGTGAAGTCATGCGATTCTGGGGAACGCAGGGCGCACTGTGGGGAAGTCTGATGGGCGTGCTGGCCGGCGTCGGTCTCATTTTCATCCCCGGAATCGGGCCGCTGCTGATCGGTGGCCCGATGTTGAGCATGCTCGTTGGCGGTGTCGAAGGGGGAACAGCCCTGGCCGGAGTCGAGGCGCTGTTTGCGGGAGTCTCGCATTTGGCTTTCACCAAAGACAGCCTCGTGCTCTATGAATCACAACTGAAAGCCGGAAAATGGCTCCTGGTCGTACACGGGGACACAGAATCGGCCCTTCGAGCGAAGACAGTCCTCGATGATGCCAAAGCCAGTCATGTTGCCGTCCATGCCTCTTGAATGAAACAACTCGAAAGACCACGTCATGAATCAAAAAAACAAACAATCTCACGGGTCTGGCGCCAGTCATCACCACGAAGCTTCACACAACAAAAAGCCGCAACGCCGGATGGTGATAGTCGTCGGCGCCGTGCTGGCTTTGCTCGCGATCTTCGGCTACGTGATGACGATGGACGAATCGATCGTGCCCCCAGACGAGATGAGTCAACCGATTCCCGTTGATGCTCCGACAGAATAGTTCCCGGTACAATGCTGGAGAACGAAACCATCTTGGAGACTTGAGCTGCCCAGATTCCTCGAAGCAGGTCATGTCCTGCACTTTCCGAGTTGTGATTCAGATTAGGTTGCCAGTGCCATGAAGCTTTTCGCGAGTTGGATAATTTTGTCTGGCAGGGACCACTCGGTGGTGATCGTCGATAATTCCTCCTGGAGGATCGCTCGG
>JAJDEJ010000230.1 GCA_029259815.1 Planctomycetaceae bacterium
CCTTCCATGGGAATTTCCTCCTGGGGGGGTTGAGTGTCCAAACTCAAACAACTAACCCAGTTTGGGAATTCCCATCTCTTCTTGCCAACCATGCGCCCCACAATCAGGCTCGGTTATTTAGAACTTGCGCGAGGTCGACCGAGCCGTCAGCAAGAGCCTGACCATTATCCCTTTTCGAATTGAAGATGTCGCCATGACCAAGAGCACGGAGTATTCCCACCCAACGCACGGGACTCAAAAGACAGAGCGGCCGCGGCCCCAGAGAGTTCGCCTACAGCAGACAACAACGTCATTCCGCCATGCAGTGAATTGCGGCTGAAACACTGAACAACCCTGCGAATCCTCGTTAGCCGGTGTGGACTACACCTGCATCAGCGGATGTCTGTACTAGGATGCCCATCCAAGCGACCGACTCGGATGAGCGCATTCATGGCCGTACGAATATGATCTGGTAACTCTGACCACGATTGAACAATTTGTGTAAGCTCTGGGTCAATCGATGTCAGATCAAGCCAATTTGAGCCAACTGAACACTGACAGTTTACTGGCTTCACGATTGTCGATTTCCTCAACTCACAGAGGTTGCCAGCGTTGTGAGATTTGAGATCGGGGTTCGAGTCCCCAGTCCCAATCGCACGAACATCTCTGCATCTGTCGTCTGTCACAAGGCTGCTGTTTGTAAGCCAAATTAGGCACAACGGGTGTAGACTACACCCGCGTGCAGGGTCATGCAGGGCCTTGCAAACAATTCGGTGCCGCACGAAGACTCTCACATCTGCAGGAATTCCACAGAATCCCGGTCCAGCTAGCTGTTCCTCACGATCTCCTAAATCCAGCGTGGCTCACGGCAAATTTTCTTCTCCCTTGCCCCGTCACCAACTCTCCGCAATCAGCTACACCCGTTGCTACACCTGCATCTGAGGCTTCACGCTCGGGGCCAAAGCCAGTTGTGAACATGGTCCACGACCGCTTGCAAGCGGTCGTCGCTGATGTGCTCGCGATACAGGCTGCTCATTGACTGATCGGCATGCCCCATGATGAAGTCCACAGCGACTTGATCTCGCGACTCACCGCCCACGGTTTCAAATGTGTGTCGTAGTGCGTAGAAGCCAAGTCCGTGCCGCTTGAGACTCAGGCGAGTCAGCAGCTTCGAGAACTGCTCCATGACTGAGTTGCGGATGGCACCGCTTTCCAATACTCGTCTATAGGCGTTTCCCTCCCTCGTGACGAAAACAAGATGGCTTCCAGATCTGATGTCAATTGCCTCACGAATCGCGATCGTCGTTTCCTTCCAAAGTGGAATTCTTCTCTCCACTCCTGTTTTCGGTCGTGGATAATCAAGCCAGCCAAGTTCGAGGTTCAAGACGGAATGCGGCATCGCTGCGAGATCGGCAGCACCCAGTCCGCCATTGATGCCCAACAGGATCATCGCCCGCATTGGTGATGTCGCAGCCTCTATGAGTATCCGAATCTCCGCTGAATCGAGCATCCTTTTGCCATGTTGTTGTTGCCGTTTCTGTCGATGAATGCGGAGAGCCTTTTTCGATGGTTGCCGAAACGTCTGGCCGAACTTGATGGGCTTCTCGATCAAGTCGCAATCGAACGCATATTTGAACACGATTCTGGACCGATTGATTTCGTTGCCGAGTGCAACGATCCCTCGCGTTTTCGCCAGATGATTCCTATATTTCTCGAATTCTCTTGCACCGAGATCATCAATAAGCGTGTCTCGTTTGAAGAATTCGACCATCAGTTCGCATGACCGATGATAGTCCAGGAAAGTCACACTGGTGATCTCACCAGTGTCCAGTAGGCTTTGCTTGGAAGTGAGGAAACTGTTACAGAGATCAGAGAGTCGACACCCAATCGCATCAGGAGTTGGAGGAACTCGTCCTGCTTGCAAAAAGTCTCTTTCGTAGAGATACTTTTCTTCAGCCCGATCCGGGTTGTCCCAAGTACCGAAGTAGTAGAGTCTTCCACAAATCTTCTTCGCCCACTGGCCGTTCTGGTGGGCAAAGAGTGGGAAGTTTTTCCGAGGCTTCTTGGGGCGAGTTTTGACCATCAGATCGTTCCAGCAGGTGTCGTAACGGGTGTCGTATTCTACACACGACTTTGCTGGGCGTGGCCGGAACTCTGAAAAACAAGTGTAGCCGAAGTGGCGGAATTGGCAGACGCGCTGGATTCAAAATCCAGTTCCCGTAATGGGAGTGAGGGTTCGAGTCCCTCCTTCGGTAATGACAGCCCAACGACTTACGGCAAATTCGGTGAACCGTCTGCTTCATTTTCACCGCTGATGTCGCAACAGGGTTGCTATTGTGTGGACGTTGCGGGATATCCTGCTTTCGGATCGTTCTTGCATCGGTGCGTGCACGCGCCGCGAACCGATGCCATGAGAAATCCATCATCACATGAGCAACTCACTGGGTCACCGGCGAAGGACAGTCTGACTGAATTAGATCGGAGCTGATTAGTGAGGCGCTTGTGTGGCAGCGCCACGGCTTACACAACACCGCTTAATTGGCCGACCCGTTGCACATGGCAACTTCGGCAGGACGGTTCGTCCTTATCGCTTCTACCTGACCCTCGGCTTTGTGTGTCTTGTGGGAACGGAGGCCCTACGCGACGTCAATCAGACAACACTTTCGTCCGCTCTCGCGTGGACGAACTAATCTCGGTCAATGTTACCGCAGTATGTTGGGAATTGGAGATTCGGTCCTTTGGGCTTGCGGACCGAAGTCACTGTGCTTCCACTGGAAAATGGAGGCACCTCGCCGGGTGGATGGCCACCGTTGATGGCGAGGTGCCCCGCTCAAGGGTATGGTGAAAGGACGCCTAATTTCGAGCGGAAGAGTTCGCTGGGAAGAACGTCAGTGCGGCTGAGTTCATGCAGTAGCGGAGGCCCGTGGGCTTTGGTCCGTCGGTGAAGACGTGACCCAGGTGGCCGTCGCAGCGGGCACAGGCGACTTCCGTGCGGCGTGTGAACAGCGTGTTGTCGGGACGTTCCTGGACGGCTGCGCTGTCAATCGTTTGGAAGAAACTGGGCCAGCCTGTGCCCGAATCGAATTTGGCGGACGAAGCAAACAGCCGATTGCCACAGGCGGCACAGGCGTAGGTACCGTTGGCTTTGTGGTCGTGGTAACGGTTCTCATACGCCGCCTCGGTGCCAGCCTCGAAGAGGACTTGGTATTGCTCCTTTGTCAGCAGTCGGCGCCATTCCTGCTTGGACTTGATGAGCTTGGCGGCTGCGACGTGCGGGTGGTTCTCCATCGATCGGCTGCCAGGGGCTCCGGGAGCTTGAGTCATCATGAGCGGGCCCAGAACGATCAGCGATCCGGCACCAAGAATCAGGCGGCGACGGGACAGTAAAGAGTTGCTTTGCGGGAAACGAGAGTTGAAACGGAACATGAGAGAGCTCCTTGTTCTTTGTGTGGTGAACTTGCGAAGAGAAAGAGAGAGACGGCGGGCCTTGTTGCCAGCCGTCTCAAAATGTGTCTAGCTGATGAACTACGGCAGGATGACCGTGTCCAGCCAGTGAATGACGCCGTTGCTTGCGAGCACGTCCGTCTTGGTGATCGTGGCGTTCTCAACCATGACAGTCGGACCATCCACCTTCACATTGACCGACTTGCCGTTCAGGGTCGTGAGTTGACCGTTCTGCAAGTTGGCGGACGGAACTGCTTCGCCCGCATGGACGTGATACAGCAGGATCGATTGCAGTTGCTCTTTGTTTTCTGGCTTGAGCAGCGTCTCGATCGTGCCGGCCGGTAGCTTGGCAAACGCGTCATTTGTCGGAGCGAAGACGGTGAATGGACCGGGGCCACGTAAGGCGTCGACCAGTTCGGCTGCCTGGACAGCTTGGACAAGCGTCGTCACCGTTTGCATCCCGGGGCCGACCGCCGTCTGCACGATGTCGCCCACGTTGGACTCCATCTTCATCTCGGCTGAATGCATCTCTTCGGGAAGAATCACTGTGTCGATCCAGTGAATGACGCCGTTTGTCGCGGTGACGTCCGTTTTCGTGATGGTCGCGTTGTCGACCAAGACCGTCGGGCCGTCACGTGTGATCGAGACGTTCTGACCGTTCACAGTTGTCAGTTGGCCGTCACGAAGATCGTTGGACCGAATCGCAGCCCCTGCGTGGACGTGATACAGCAGGATGGAGCGGAGTTGGTCCTTGTTATCCGGCTGCTGAAGGTGCTCGATCGTTCCTTCGGGCAATTTCGCGAACGCATCGTTCGTCGGGGCGAAGACGGTAAACGGCCCCTGGGCTCGCAGTGCATCGACGAGTTCAGCGGCTTGAACGGCTTTGACAAGTGTGGTCACCGTCTGCATTCCGGGACCGACTGCCGTTTGGATGATATCGCCTTGGGCAGGTCGCATCGCGGTCATCTTTGTCGGCCGAGTCATCACCGGTTTGCGGCGCGCTTGTGCGACAACCATCGGCTGCGTGGTGCGATCGGTTGTCAATGGGCAAGGCTTTTCTGCGGCATGGGCCAGTGCTGAGCCGATCGAACCGGCAGCGAGTAGAGTGAGAGCGACGGTTTGAGAATAGGACTTCATGGTTTTGTTCCTTCTGGTGAATTGATCGTTTCGAAAGAGGAGTGTGTTTGTGACCACACTCGGCGGAGTTCCTCGAAACCATTTCGAAGAGTTCGTGACGTCGAAGAACAGTCCGCAACAACTCATCGATCGGATTCATCGAGTTCTGAGATTCTTTGAATTCACTCTACACCAGCTGGTGTTTTGTTGCGGACACATCTTGACCCGTCGGCGGCGGAATGCCGGCTCATCGTGACCACGTCAAATCGAAACTTGCTCTCAGACAGTGGCCCGACATCTCCGGCCTGCACGGCGGTCTGTGCAGTGAGGCGGTGATCCTCATCGAGCAGAGATAGGATCACGTCGAAACAGGCTGATGGAGAAGCAATGCCATTCCCTGAGTGCAGGCTGCGCATGTCATCGAAGCGCGTCAGCACGTAAAAGAGAGCAGCGGTGACGAAGATTGCTCAGGCTACGAGCGCGTCGGGGAGTGCCGTTATCACCAGGCAGACACAGCCACTGCGAGTATGGGCGATGCCATGTTCGGTCCCGGCGGCCATTCGCAAGTAGTCGCCCGCCAGCAAACGGTACTCACCGAAGTCGAGATCACCTTCAAGCATCAAGCACTCTTCATCCTGATCGTGAGCGTGGGCGGGAACGGAAACTCCCGGTTCCAGCCGCATCACGACGGTCATTCGCTTGAGTTTGGTGTCGATATTCAGAACCCGCTGTGTGACTCCGGGGACGTCTGTCTCTTCCCAGTCGGCGGTGTCTGCTCGATGAATGACGAGTCCTGACGCATCCGAACGAGCTTGTTCAGCGTTCGCTTCGGCATCATCAATTCGTGAGAGAAGTGACTGCAGCACGGTCTCCGTTGGTGTCACCGGGTTAATCTGGTCGATGAGCGCTTCACACACACTGTCATAGGAAGCGACTGCAGAACGCAACTCCGCGTCCTGGTTCAGACTTGACTCAAATTCGGATCGTTCGTCTGGAGTCATTGCACCGGCTACATACAAAGCGGCTCGTTCATCCGCAATGCCTTGAGGATCAGGAGAGAGGCCGCTCACGACGTCACCTCCCGTGAATACTGTTTTTCGTTCGAGGCGACGATTGCGAGCAGATCCCGGAGTCGTTGCATCCCCAAACGGATTCGTGTCTTGGCAGTTCCCAAGGGAATGCCGAGTCTCTCGGAAATCTCGTGATGAGTCAGGCCTTCGTAGTAGGCTAACGCAATTGGTTGTCGCTGCTTGTCAGGCAGTTCGCTGAGGGCAGATTGAATCTGTGTGTTGGTTTCCGCCGCCTCAATTCTCCGTGAGGGAGAGTTGTTTGTCGTCGCTTCCCAATTCTCGTCAGAAACGCTCGGCTTCTGCCGACGCAGCCAGTCCTTTGCCCTTGACCGTGCGATCAGGAACAGCCACACCCGCAGACTTCCCCGCTCAGAGTCGTATCGACTGGACGACTTCCAGGCCTGCCAGAACACGTCCTGCAGAACGTCATCGGCGTCTCCCCGCGTAGGCAGGAGACGAACCAAGAGTCCCAACACACGGGAGGCATGCCGATCGTACAACACCGCAAAAGCGGTCCTGTCACCATCGCTAACGCGACGTACAAGTTGTTCGTCCGTGGACTCCATCATCGTTTACGAACGTATTTCGTCCGCCCCTTGAGACACGTCACAGCGAGACACATCATAGCCGCCTGTTTCGTAGGTACGCACTCATACCCGGACTGGATCTCGGATTCAGAAGAAATAAACGAGAATTGCCAGAATCTCGGTCCTCAATCGTGCCCTGCATGCGGAACATCTGCCAACTGGCAGGCTCTTGGCCACCAGTACCTTTGGTAAGGTGAGTGTCAATGTTCTTGTTTCTCAACATCGGCTCTCGTGATCTGCCAGCCGTAAGGTGTGTCAGGAGGGCGCCTCCTGAGCCGACGTGTCGGATAACAATCGCAATCGAGAAACGGTCGTCTCGTTGGATGCTGAAAACTCCGAAGCCTACGTTGACGAGCCTTGAGCACAATTACTCTGCATCGTCTGCTAATACCGTGCAGAGTTCCTACACTGATTGACTGTCGTCCCAGCTTTTGATGATCCGGTCCCAACTTCCGGTGAGAATTCACCTGCCGTCCCGGCTGATGACACATGGCTGTGACGAGAATGGAAGTACAGAGCCATCTGCTGGCGAATCGCTCGACTCACCAGCCGTCACAAATGAACCGGCAACCAGAATCAGTACCGCAAACATTAACTTCATCAACTGAGTCTCCCTGATTAAGCGTGCGATACAGATAGATCACGAACACATACGTGGCGATGGCCGCGAGCATCAGACGGCCTCCTTTTGCTGTTGCCCGAGCCGGTTGAGCGTCTCTTCCAGTTTGGTGCGTTGGTTGTCCAGCGAGCCGAGATGGGGATCCGTTTCGGCGATCATCCCCGCAGGCCGATCCATCCACAGATGTTGATCGCTCCGTCTGGGGATGCCCTCCCGTTGGGCGGCGATTTGCCCAGGCCGAGACGCCAGCACGATGGCGAGACTCAGTCCGGCCAGCAGGAACACGAATAGAACAATCAGGGCCAACACTTGCAGTGCTGGCCCCATCGATGAGAACTCATCGTCCATGATGTCCACTCACCGATTGCGAAAAGAGAAGGCTTAGGATTCCGCCAGCCACTCCCACGCGGCGTCGATTTCTGACGCATCGAGGTACTGGATTTCCGCCATTGTGAATGGCTTGCAGACCTTCGCCATCCACTCTTCCCATTTCTTCTCGCCAACGAGTGCGATGCGTTCGATCTTCGTGCAATGCGTGGTGGCGAACTTGGTGTCGTCCCACAGAGCATGCAGATCCCAGCCACGAAAGTCATGGAACCAGGCCAGCATCCGCACATGTCCGTGATTCGCAATCGCCTCATCCACGCGAGGCACGAAAGTTTTGTAGTCCTCGTCATGCAGTTTGCCAGAGAGCTTAAAACCAATGGCATCGTCCGACGGGGATTTCAGTTCTTCAATCATCGCTCTTACTCCGAGTAAGTTGAGGGTGATCCATTGTGGGTACTACTGCCCGAGTCCGATTCTTGTCGGGGGATACTTTTTGAGAGTGGAACCGTGCTCTTCGAAGTCGAAGTCATGTGGGCGCATGGCCTAACTCTCTCTGACGTGCCACTTGCCGACGAGCAGACTGCTGTCCCCGGCGTCACTGATCAAGGTTGGCAGCTTTCGACACCCCTTGGGAGAGATTGATCAGTCATTCCTGAGGAGATTGCTGGCCCTCCTCTACAGGTTGCTCCAGTCGGACGAGCAGGTAATTCTCGACGCGTTCGGTGCCGAAGTGGACAAGCAGCGGGGCTTCGTCCTGGGTCAGGTTGTAGAGCCCTGTCTCGGCGACGATCTCTTCGCTCTCACCGATGCGGAAGGCGACCCGCTGGGTCTCCTTGTCGATTTGTCCCTGAACTGCTTGTGTTTGGTCGGTCGCGATGTTGTACAGGGTGCCACTGATAATTCCCTGCTTGTCGACAGCCAGTTGGACGACCATGTTGGGGTCGGTGTCTTTCTCATCAGTTGAGATGGCGAATGTTCCAAGTGGCATCCACTCCGCCGCAGCGGCTTGTTCTTCTGAGGCTGGTGGATCGACGGTCGCAAGGTCCATTGCACTCTGCGCGAACTCGTCGCTCGTCGCCACTTGCTCGCCACCAATGTAGACGTTGTTGTTCTCGTAGGTGACGTTGCCGCCAGTGCCGTAGTCGTAGTAAACCGGTTGCGCCCAGACAGTCGCCGGTGCGGACCAGACAAACCAACTGGTCAGACTCCCCCAAACAGGCACCCTCCACCAGTAACCCCAGGGACGATTGTGCCTCCCGTAGTGGTAGTGCCAGCCTCCAATCGGACAGTAGTGGTTGTTCCACCAACTCCCTGTGAACCACGAATTGTGACGGTGGTAGTATCCCCAGTTGTTGCGAACGCCGTTGCCCCATCCATTCCAGTAGCCCATGCGGTTCGCTGGTCGATTCCACCATCCTGCCTGGCGTGGATTGACGAATGCGTTATTCCATTGGTTGTGAATGTTGATGTTAGTGCTGCGGTCGATGTTGGCCCAGCTGGGGCGATTGTTGATCACGCCATTGTTGGTCCACTTGTTGCGGTCTCCAAAGTTCGGACGATTGCGGTCTCCAAAGTTCGGACGATTGCCGTCTCCCGGACGATCGCCGATATTGGGCCGATTGCCAGCCCCGGGACGATTGCCGATGCCCGGCCTGTCGCCCACACCTGGACGATCACCAATGTGAGGCCGGTCTCCGCCACCAGGACGTGCCGGGAGAGTGGTGGTGAAGTCTCCGCCACCAGGACGCAATGGTTTGTCCATTCCCAGGAAGTCACCCAAGTCGCCCGCGGAGGGCCTCCCTCCAGCTCCCGGTCGCTCACCTCCGGGTCTGGTTCCAGGATTGGGGCGACCGTTTCCCGGGCGGTCGCCAAGATTCGGACGGCCGCCTGTCTCCGGACGGCTACCCAAATTGGGGCGGTTGATGCCACTGGTACCACCACCTGGACGCGCCCCCCCTGCCCCAGGACGAGTAGCTCCCGGTCGGGAACCTCCCAAGTCTGGTAGGCTCGTACTGGGCCGTGTGCCAGGGCGAGTGGCCGGGCTTGACGGGACACTGGGGCGCGTCGTTGGTCGAGTCGAAGGTTTCAATCCACCACTGGGACGATCGAATTGAGGTGGAGTCGAAGGTCGGCTGATGTTGGGCCGACTGGCTGGCTGACTGAAATTCGGACGGCTGACATTCGGACGTGAACCACCCAAACTCGGCGCACTCGTGGGCGGTCGTGACGGCATCGACGGCCGAGCACCTCCACCGCCTCCACGATATCCTCCTCCACCTCCGCCACCGCCGAAACCACCTCCTCCCCCACGTCCACCGCCGCTGCCTCCTCGACCGCCACCACCACCACGACCGATCGCAAACGATTCGTCAGACACCACAAACAGCAGTGCGGCCACAGTAAGAATCCACGCAGTCCACTTCATGTTTGCACACTTGTTCATCGGGACGTCTCCGATTCAGAGACTGTGGGGGCATCGGTTCGAATCACAGTCACTGCCTCAGAAGACGGGACTGGCTCACCATCGATCGTCGCCCCGATCGTCTCGACGGAAAGTGTGTTTTCGTCGACGCGGTTCATGACTTTGGTCGCTGCTGCGACGCGGCCATCACTCAGGATATGCGTCATCTTGAGCATCCATTGGTCGTCGTGCCGGGAGACAGTGCCTTGCCCAAAGGACCCGTCAGAGTTGAACGTCCAGGTGCGAATCTGCTGCGCCAATGGATCCCAGCCGACGACTTGCGTTCCTTGTACGGCGTCACTCTCATCAAACTGCGCATGAAATGAGCGAATGAGAAATACTTGATTGGGTGACCAACGAACACTCGTGACAACTTGGGCATCGTCCGCCTGGTCCTGCCACGTGCCGATCAGCCACTCGAGTTCCTTGAGTGCGTCGTACGGAGTCGCAGGCTGCGGAAGGCTGTGCTCGTGCGAACTACTGATCAGCCATTCATCTCCTTCCTTGACCAGCACTGCAGTGAATGAAGACTGGACAGGTTCAACATCGCCGATGAAAAGCGTCGTCCGCCCCTCGACTTCGGCGACGTCAGGCCGAACCATACGAACATTGTCGACGTCACCAGTCAGGCGAGCGCCGGAGTTTTCACTGAAGAACGCAGCAAACTCCTGCTGCAAGGCATCGCGTCCCTGTGTCCGCTCTCCACTTACCTCCGCAACCGAGACGCCATCGATCGCCCAGAATGAGGTTATCGCTTCCGCCTGATTGGTGTTGAATGCCTCCACATACAATTCAAGCCTCTGACGGATGGCAGATTCGTCGTTGCTATCTCCCAAGGCAACCGTTGAAGCTGCGGGCAGTCCGACAGTCATGAAAATGGCAGTGAATATGACAGCGTGTTTCATTGTTTCAGAATCCCAAGTTGTGCAAAAACACCGATGCGGGAGCGATCTTTGATCGATCCGCGCAGACTGACTTCGTCATTCGGTCTGTGAAGAATACGCTTTAAGAAGTCACACGGCCCTGTCGTGACTTGGTTGAAATGACCACCGAGAACCGGGGAATCCCTGAGCCGTCCGTGTTGAAGTGCTCACAAAGAATCCCAATTTCTGGAGGAATCTTCAAGAGTACGTACAAACAATGTGAGCGATCACGAAAGAGCGTGGCCGAATATTGCGAAGTCAATCATGAGTTAACGTTCGATGTGCCTCATCGACCGAGTCGACTAACAGAGCCATTGACCACCGATTGGGTCGCAGGAGACGCGAACGTCCGGGAAGATGATCGATTGATTCACACTGATTGTTCGCTCGATTCTCACGAGGAAACGTTTGTTGAAACTGGCGACTGTTAACGCAGCGAATGCAAAACGACGGCCGGCATCGAGATGAATTGATGAAGGGGCGACGAATTCACCTCCGATACGAGTCTTGAGAACGTCACCGGTGCCGAACGGTTTAAATCTACGAGATTGACTCAATCTCTGGAGATATTCACGGCACAAGCCTTGTATGCGGGTTGGTGAGAGTAAGGATCAAATGCACTATGGGTCAGTTGATTCGTCAGCTCATCATGCATGGCGAGGAAGACCTGTCCCGGCTTGACGGCTTGGGTAAGAATCGCCTTCACGCGAATCCGCCCTCGCTGGGACGCGATCGTGACATGATCATTCGGTCTGATGCCAAGTTTGACAGCGTCCTGGGGGTTAAGTTCGACAAAGGGCATCGCGGCAGCGAGTTTTCTCAGGATCGCAGACTGGCGGGTGCGTGTCTCTGTGTGCCATTGCGACGCAGTCCCTCGCCCGGTGAGGAGGACAAATGGATAGCGGTCGGTCGTCCGTTCGGGTAGTGGGCGGGGATCTTCGTACAGAAATCTGGCGCGTCCGTCGGAGTGGCAGAAGTGTCCGTCCTCGAACAATCGCCGCTCCGTGGGGTGAGAGGGTGCGAGCGTGTGAGAGTGTGAGAGTGATGGAGAGGCTACTTGTCCCTCACACCCTCTGACTCGCACACTCTCACACTTAGCAAATGGCCATTGAATCCCGCCAACCTCTTCGACCTGTCGATAGCCGTCGATGCCAGTGATGTCACAGGGTTGTCCGGCCGAGCAGCGTTTGAGGATCTCAAACACGGCTTCGGGAGAAGTCCAGTCCTCAAACATCTCTGCGCATCCCCAGGAGTGGGCGACGAGCTTGAAAATGTTGAAGTCCGACAAAGCTTGGCCCGGGGCTTTGCGAACCTTTTTGAGAACACCGATGCGGCGTTCGGAGTTGATGAACGTGCCTTCCTTTTCACCCCAGCCGGCCGCGGGCAACACGAGGTCGGCCATGCGGGCGGTCTCTGTCGTGTGATACATGTCCTGCACCACAAGGAAGTCCAGCCGGTCGAGGATGTCGCGGCACTGCGACTGGTTGATCCAGGAGTGAGCCGGGTTCGTGCAGATGACCCAGAGGCCCTTAATCTTCTCGCGGAGGATGCCCTCGATGATCTGGTGATAAGGCAGACTGTTCTGTGTCGGAATGAGTCGAGCATCAATGTTGAGGATGTCTGCAATCTTGTCACGGTGTTCGGCGTTGGTGAAGTCGTGCCCACCCAGCAGGTTCGTGGTGTTGCTGAACAGCCGCGAACCCATCGCGTTGCATTGTCCGGTGATGCTGTTGGCCCCCGTTCCCGGCCGGCCGATGTTCCCCGTCATGAGGGCGAGGTTGATGATCGCTTGAGCCGTCCGAACGCCCTGATGGCTTTGATTGACGCCCATCGTCCACCAGAAGGAGACACGTTTGCCCTCGTGGATTGTTTTGGCGAATTGATGAATTTGGTCTGCTGAGAGTCCCGTCTTGTTTGTCACACGCTTGTCTGTGAACTGTTGGACGTATGTGGCGAATGCGTCGAAATCATTCGTGTGGGCCGCGATGTACTCGTGGTCGATCCACTCGTTTTCGATGAGGATGCGTGCGATTCCATACAGCAATGTCTGGTCTGACTTCGGCGCAAGGGAGAGGTGTTGCGTCGCGTTCATGGCCGTCTCGGTCATGCGAGGATCGACGACGATAATCTCCGGCGAGTGCGGGTTTCGCATCACGCGTTCCCACATGATCGGATGAGCGATGCACAAGTTGCTGCCGATGAGGACAATGACGTCCGACTCCTCGAAGTCGGCATAGGTGTAGGGGGGAGCATCGAAGCCGAACGCCTGCTTGTAAGCGACAACGGACGTCGCCATGCACTGCCGCGTATTGCCGTCGCCGTGCAACATCCCCATGCCGAATTTTGCAAGAGCGCCGAGGAACGCCATCTCTTCTGTGGGGATCTGTCCCGTGCTGAGGAAGGCGACGGAGTGCGGACCGTGTTCGGTTTGGATGGCCCGGAATCGGTCGACGAACGTTGTCATCGCGACATCCCATTCGACAGGCCGCATGCGTCCGGATTCGTCACGAAGTAGTGGTGTCGTCGCTCTTTCTGGCGAGTCGAGCACGGTGAGAGCCTCCCAACCTTTCGGACAGGCCATACCCAGATTGACAGGATACTCAGTCGCCGGCGTGAGGTTGGTTGCCTCGCCATCCTTAAGATGGACTCGCAGGCTGCATCCGGTCGAACAGTAGCCGCAGACCATGTCGGTCGTCGCATCGGGCTTTGTGCTTGATGGAACCTTTCCGAGTCCGAACTCTCCTGGTTCGAGGAGCAGTTCACGGGTGAGCGGGCCGGTGCGTTGATGGAGAAGGGTCATTGGAGTGATCGCGTATGAGAGTGACAGAGTGACAGAGTGACAGAGTGTGAGAGTGTGAGAGTGTGAGAGTGATGGATGGCATTCGGGTGCGTCAGTGTTCTCTCACCCTCACACACCAACACCCTCATACTCTCACACCCTTATGCCCTGCCCGGCATGCGGGGAGCTGCACAGGCGGCGAAGAATTGATACCGCTCTAACATCTCGCCCACGAGGCACGCGACGAACAGCATGGCGACCGAGATCACCAGCAGCACGCTGCGTGACGCGTCTGTCGTCAGTGCGTTCCACACAAACAACGGCATCACGATGCCTCCCAACAGACCAGTGGCGAAGCGGGCGAATGTTGATCCGGAGAGCGGTCCGATGATCAGTTGAGCGGATCGTTTGAGCGGAGACTGTCGACGCACGAGGAGATGTCGAAACAACGAGGCTTCCAATACCAGCTTCGCTGTCGTCACCACGATCAGTGCCTGCACGAGTGGGACGCCGGCCTCATGCGAAAGCATTTCGGCAGTGGAGGTGTTGACGAAAAGTCCGAACACCAGAATCGCCAGCCATGTGGCAGCAATGCCCAACATGGCTGACGTCAGCGCGAATTTGGTCGCTGTCGGCGTGAAACTCCAGAACTCGCGGCCCGTGAAGACGTAGATCATGACTGAACAAAAGATGCCGATCACGCCACTGATCGTGACCGACCAGGCGAGGAGCGGCAACGTCACACTCGATGCACTTAGCCAACACACCCCGGCAAACAGACAAGCCGCACCGGCGAAGGCCCCGAACGCGACGATCTCACGACTGAGCCAGGAATGCCGTAACCCAATGAAGGCTCGAAACGCATATTGCGGTCGGCCCAAATGCATCGTACTCGCTGCGAGTGCCAGCAGACCGAAGCCGAGAGCCGTCGTCGCATGCAACTGCCGGAATGACGTCAGCAGTGATGGAGCTAAGACCGTTTCCAGGACCTGACCAACGATGAAAGCACCGACAGATAACTGTGTCAGCACGAGCATCACGATCAACGGCCAGTGCGGATGCTGAGGGTTGACGGAGTGGTAGTCCACTGGCAGCGTGTTTCTGGGAAAGACCCGAGACGTCTTGAAGTGTGTCGTCGGCAACGTGATTTGTGGGTCGGGGGCGCCAGGCAGAAAGAGGTCGGCTTCCGCATCCTCAATGACCTGTTGCGTATCGACAATCTTGATCGCGATCGCCTCGTGCGGACACGCCTGCACGCATGCCGGTGCCTCGCCAACCGCAAGTCGATCGCTACACATGTCACACTTGCGGACAATGCCCTTCCCCGCATGATACTTCGGGACATCATACGGGCACGCCAAGGTGCAGTACTGACAACCGAAACACTGATCATCCAGATGCTTCACGATGCCGGTGACGGGATCTTTCTCGTACGCATCGACCGGACAGGCACTCATGCACCCTGGTTCGAGGCAGTGATGACATGCGGTCGTGACATGCTGCATGACCGGATTCGACGCCGTCCCGCCAATCAACAAGCCGACATCCCGCCATGTCTCTGACTCATCCAGTCCGTTCAACGCATGACATGCAGTGACGCAGGCTTTACATCCAGAGCAGCGATCGAGGTCGACCTCGAATGCGTACTGCTGTCCCTCGCCAGGTGATGATGCCGGGAGTAGTTTTTCGTAATACTTCGACTGAGCCGGCAGGCCATTTTCATGTGCATGAGAGAACTGTTCGACCGCTGTCAGTTCCTGCTGCTCCATCAAAAGACGCGCGATGAGCCCCTCGTCGCTTCTCTGTTGTCGCGGCTGTTCAATGATGGGGAGCAGGACCGGCAGCGTGTCATCTTGCGTCTCTGATGCCGGATGGTCTTGAACGGATTCCATAACTCCACGTCAAACCGTTGCCGGCACCTTCAACTTTTGGAATTGTTCCGTGTGTACACGCTCGCGAGGCACGCCCGCTTGTGTCAGTCCGGCATGCAAACTGTCCATGAATTCGTTCGGTCCACACAGGAAGTACCGACACGCTGCGAAGTTCTCGACGCGTGATGCGAGGTGCTTCGGGTCAATGCGACCGATGTCGCCTGTCCAGTGATCGCTCGGTTGTGACAACGTCACGAAATAGCGGAACCAGTCCTGTTCACTGGCGAGTTGCTCACATTCGAGGTGAAAGATAATGTCGGCTTCTGCCCTCGCGCCGTAGACGAATGTCACCGGAAGCGTACTTCCTGCCGCTTTGAGTGTGCGCACGATGGACATCATCGGTGTGATGCCGCTGCCCGCGGAGACGAGCACAAGCGGCTCTGTATGTTTTGCCGAGTCGAAGAAGAACCCGCCCTGAGCCCCTTTGAGCTTGATCGCTCCACCCGGTTGGATGTTCTCGAACAGGTAACGCGACACTTGTCCTTCGGGGTTAAGCTTGATTGTGAGATCGAGGCGCTGTTTGTCGTTAGGACAGGAACTGATGGTGAAGCTTCGCCAGACGTCGCCATCGTCAGCGGGAATACAGACCTTGACGAACTTCCCCGGCAAATCGAAGGAGATCTTGCCATCAGAGTTGTCGAGCCGGAACGTCCGCACGTCGGGCGACTCGTGGATGACGTCGAGGACAGACAGCGTGGCGGTTTGTGGTTTTGTGGGTCTGTTGCGGGATTGAGATGGGGGAGCGTGTGAGGGTGTGAGCGTGTGGGAGTTTTTGGCTGGCACTCCGTCACCCTCAGACTCTGTCACGCTCTTACTGCCTGTCTTGATGAACACTCGGCCGTCCTCGATCAGTGTCTCGTAAGTTGCAACGTCGTTCCCGGGCGGATCGAGGCTGCAGCCGGTGCAGACGTCGAATTCCCAGCTGTGCCACGGGCAAACCACCACGCCATCCTTGATCTCCCCATCAGCGAGAGACGCTCCCTCGTGCGGGCACGCGGAGTCAATGCAGAGAATTTCCTCGCCAACACGAAACAGGGCATACTCCTGCCCGCCAACTTCGACTGTGAGACCGTCGGTGGCGGTGACAGCAGATGTTTCGGCGGCGAACACATAGCCAGCAGCGTTGTTGCGTGAGGGTATCAGAGTGTGAGGATGTTGGAGTTTGTCACCCTCAGTCCCCGTGACTCTCATCCTCTCATCCTCTTTCACCCCATCACTCTCACACTCCAGCCGTGCGAAGTTACGCCGGAGACCGGCGCAGCTGGGACAAAACACGGGCGGGTCTTCGCCGTTGTGTCTGTATTCGCATGCCTCACACAGCCAGACGGGCACTTGATAATCATTGTCGCCGACCTTGTCTGCTTCGGCTGCCTGCAGCTTCTCTCGCCAATAGGCACTGAATGTCTGCCCGGCCCGATGTTTGAGGTAGAATTCGCCGGCCACGTCTTCGATGAGTGTCGGCAGTTGATCGACGTCGACGCCCAATTTGTAAGGCAGACCCATATGGACTTGACCGGCGAGTCCACCTCCCAGGTAAACGTCGAAGCCTTCCCGTGTCCCGATCAGTCGACGGACACGGACGCCCTTGAGACCGATGTCTGCAATGAAGTGCTGGGCACAGCTCGAAGGACAGCCGCTCATGTGGATGCGGATGCCATGCAGTTTGAGAGCCCGCTTGCGGAGCTTCTCGATCAGTTGAAACATGTGCCCCTTGGTCTCGGTGACAGCAATGTTACAGAACTGACTGCCGGTGCAGGCCATCGTGTTGAGTTCGAACGGGTCACCTTGAACGCTGAGTCCGAGTCCGGCTGCATCGGTGGCTGCTGCGTTTTTGAAGCCTGTCGGAATGTTGACGACGGCGATTCCCTGTTCGTGTGTCGTGCGGAGTTGTCCGTCACTCCACTTCTTGCTGAGCAGTGCAAGCCCTTCCAGTTGTCGCCATGTCATGCGTCCCAGCGGCACGGAGAGTCCCATCGTCCACAGCTTCGGATCACTTTGTCGAAACCAACCAACCAATTCATCGTGACTCGACGCGGGGACCGGCTCAGCGATACAGGGTTGCAGGCGGAACGATAAGTCTTGATGGAGCCATTCGAGGACGCCACCGATGCCGATGTCCTCGACAAGGAACCGCAGCCGTGCGCGATTGCGTTTTTCGCGTGATCCTTTGGCCCGAAATAAGTCGAGGATTGACCGCGTGACCTCGACGACCTGATCGGGCTGCACGAGAACCGGCAGATGCCACGCCAGACGCGGGTTCTGTCCCTGCGTGCCCGCCAGTAACACTTGGAACAAGACTTCGCCGTCCAATTCGGTCGCGAGAAAACTGATGTCCTGCGTCCAGAAGTGTGATGAGTGTGAATCTGTGCCGTTGAGGCAGATGTTCATCTTCCGCGGCAGATCCGAGTACTCGCGACTCTCGATGAACAGTTCGGTGACATCGTGGCACAACTGTCGCGTGTCGATCAGCTCATCTGGCAACAGTCCGGCGAAGGGATGGGCGAAGACATTGCGAATGTTGTCATGTCCCGTCTGCTTCGACGTCAGTCCGACTTTGGTGAGTCGCGCTGTGACCTTGGGCAGATGTTCAATCTCCAGTCCCTGCACCTGCACATTGGCGCGAGTCGTGACATCGACAATGCCGTGCCCGTACTCGTAGGCGATGAGGGCGATCTCACGCGCCTGCTCGGCGCTCAATTCGCTGGCGGTCACGCGGATCCGGTTCATGTACCGCGCAGGTGACTCCCGTTTGCGGTAGAAGTAGCCGTGCCACTTCATTCGCTCCAGATCGGGCGTCTCGATCTCGCTCATCGGGGTCTGTGCCGACGCGTAGCGTTCGACGTCCGACCAGACCTCGAAGGGATGCTTCTCCGATTTCCACACTTCAATGGGATTGGACATGGAGTATCAGAGTGATAGGGTGCGAGGGTGATGGGGTGTGCAAATCAGTCGTTCGTTTCGGGAGGGCACCATGGCAGATGAAAAATACCCAAGGGGCATGGCGAAACGTCATAACGACCTGGAGGTCTACCAGCGGGGGTTTGCCGCAGCGATGCGTGTGTTTGAATTGTCGAAACAGTTTCCGCGTGAGGAACGCTATTCGTTAACGGATCAGATTCGGAGATCATCACGTTCCATCTGTGCCAATCTTTCAGAGGCATGGCGGAAGCGACGATGGGAAGCGGCGTTCGTCGCTAAACTGGGCGACAGTGAAGCCGAGGCTGCAGAGACTCAAACATGGATTCAATTCGCCGTGGAGTGTGAATACCTTGATCGCGAAGTCGGACGGGAACTGTTTCACGAATATGACGCCATCCTGGGAATGCTTATTCGAATGATCACAAATGCGTCAGATTGGACGATTAAAGGAAACGGCTGAGAAGGTTGGTGTGATTGGTCTTCCTCACTCTCTCACTCTCATACCCGATGACTCTCACACGCTGACAAGCTCAGGTGTCCGACGTCGGTCAGCAATTGCAGCCTCGGTCGCCGAACGAGCTTCGGTCTCATGGACGTCGCTGAACTTCACTGCAAAGGCCAGGAACGAGCTGCATGTCACGAGTGCGCCCAAGATGAACAGTGCGGTCGGCCACGTGATGGCGTCAGTCTTGAACAGAAACCCGGCAGCGACGGCTCCTGCGTTGCCACCCGCGCCAACGATACCGGCGACAGACCCCAGAGCACGCTTGTTGATGAAAGGGACAACAGAGAACGTCGCCCCCTCACTCATTTGCACGAACAGGCTGAACAGGATCAATGTCGGGATCGCCAGGGTAAGCACGTTCATTTGTGAGAAGACCATCAGGGCGAGACCTTCACAGAACAGGACCATGAACAGCCACTTTACGCGACCGGACAGGCCCCATTTCTGACCGAACTTGTCGCCGAAGGCTCCGCCCAGTGTGCGTGCGAAGATGTTCATCAGGCCGAACAGACTGGCAATGAGTCCAGCCGTGCCGACCGCTTTGACAGTGTCCATCGTCTGGAAGTACTCGAAGTAGTCGACGAAGTAGAGGGCGGCGACGTTGTTGATCGTCAACTCGATTCCGAAGCAGGCTCCGTAGATCACGAACAACGCCCACACGCGATAGTCCTTGCAGGCTTCGAGGAATGTGCCCTTGACCGCCTGTTTCTCAGGCATCAGTCCCTTCGCACGAAGTTCGCTGAAGTTTCCGTCGGGAGCATCTTGGGTGAGGAAGTAGTAAGCGACTCCAGTGATCGCACACATGAGCCCGGCGACGAACATCGAGGCTCGCCAGCCGACCTCTGACGTGAGACCAATGGTTCCCACGAAGAATGTGAACACGATCGGCATCACCAATTGGGTCACACCACCGCCCAGGTTTCCCCACCCAGCGGACGTCGCGTTTGCAGTGCCCACACAATTAGGGGCGAACATGATCGATGTGTGGTACTGCGTAATGACGAACGAGGCACCGATCACGCCAATCGCGACTCGGAAGAGCAGGAACGATGTATAGTCGTTGGCGAAGCCGATCCCCATCACAGGAATCGAGCCGACCAACAGCAGCCCCGTGTAGGCGAGTCGCGGACCGATGCGATCGCAGAGCCAACCGATAAACAGCCTCGCAATGACGGTGATCGAGACAGACCCGATAATGCACCAACCGATTTGATCTTTCGTCAGCGACATCTCCTCACGCACGATTTTCATCAGCGGAGCGATGCCGAACCAGGCGAAGAAGCAGAGGAAGAACGCAAACCACGACATGTGAAACGCACGCATTTGCGGCGTCCAGATGTCAAATAATTTGATTCGAGTGGCCTTGTTCTGTAGTTCCATGGAAAGGGCTTCTATCCAAACGAAGAGCGGATTGTGGGATGAGACGAACTGCGAGAGACAGAGCAGTCGCGTCAGCCGGCAGGAGCGCCTCCGGCGTTAGGCTTGTTCCGATCTAGCGATGGCGAGGCCATCGACGCAGGATGTTTGACGGTTGCACGTGAGAGGTTGCCCTGTCCCCGGAACGACTCAGAGCTGCATGACGAGAGTGCCACGAGGGAGTCGAGGCAACGAGTGGTCGCGAGAGTGCGAAGATGCGAGATCGAGCCATGATCGGGGAGAAGTCCTTCTTGACATCTTTGGGGGTCCCGCCTTCTTCGGGAGTGCAGCGAGTCAGGCGCAGCTGCGGTGCTAGCCGCAACGATCGGTTGAATCTACTGATTGCAATCAATGTGCCAATGCGATCATCGTGCGGAGACGATTGTCTGACGGACGCTCGAAGAACTGCAATTCTGGCGATTTGAGCCTTGTCTCGATGATGCATTCAAGACCGTCGTTCGTTTGATCAGCAGCGCCAAACCGAACGTTGCTTAGGCATTGTGCAGCTTTGCATCGAAATCCATCACGGCGTTTTATTGTCTTCTCGGAAGGGACGGCTCGTCCTCCTGTGTCACGGTGTTACGTCTGAGGAGATCCGTGACTTCCAAGTGGGATAGTGTTCTGCCAACAGTTCCACAGGCCAGTCCCCATACCATGCGTAGCCTGCTCGACGTTCGAGCTTGACCTCGGACAGGTGGTAGACCTTGATCCCATCGCGATTACAGAAGAACGGTCGATTGGTCTCGATCTCGTAAAACCTGGCCCAGATTGGCGGAGCGAGTCGGTCGTCGACTTCCCGTCGATCGAACTTGGCCGTGAAGGTTTCAAATCGGACCGGCGTGATCGGGATGGTGTCGATTCGAAGTCCCTCGATCTTTGACGCCTCGAACCACACGATCGCACTGTTGATAGCTGCGATGACGTCATTAGAGGGATTGGGGACTTCCATCAGAAATCGAACCACACCGGTACTCTCCAAAGCTGTGATCGAGGGCAGTTCATAAGTTCGCGCCCTGACAGGCTTGAGTGTGAGATGGTCGTGCTGTTGGCACCAGGCCGTCTTCTTTCCATCAACCTGAATTTGGCATTTCAAGGTGACGTCGATCGCCTGGTCCAAAGCTTGAGACAGACGACTCCTCAGTTCCGGGTCCAGCCAGCCGAACTGCGGAGCGTCTTCACGGATGCTCAGCAACAGTCGCATGATCCCGACCATGACATCGTCATTGAACGTGATCGCGTCGACATCTCTGCCTCGCCATCCCCCGGTTGCCCTCTGCTCCTGCAGGATGTACCGCAAGCCTCGCGTCGCGGCCTGTTGATATCGGGGGAGATTCGTCACGTGATACACTCGAGCCAGATACTCAATCTGCGGGTAGACATTGCGATTGTCAAAGGTGCTCTCTCCGAGAGTGTTGTTGCGAAGCTTGTGTATCTCTGCGACATCAATCATGGCCAGCCAATCGAGATTGGCCGGCCAGCCTCCGTCCTCATTTTGAAACTTCAGTAGATTCTCAGCGATGTGCACAACTTGGTCGGGTCGATACCTTTCGTCGTTTCGATCGCGGCCGTCCTTCATTTGCCAGTGTTTGATGCTGTCATGAAACAGCGACAGGTCGATCGGTTGGTACACACGCTGCATGGCCTGTTGCACGGGATCCATGTCACCTTCAACTTGAGCGACAGGTTGCAACGGCACGTTCCATTGGCGTCCCTGATTGATTGGAATGTTTCGTCTATCGAGTTGGACCTCCGCTTCAAGTTCGCCGTCAAACAACGCGGTGATGACGACCTCTCCCAGGCTGATCGAACTATTGGGACGAGTGCGTTCCAAGTCGATACGAAGCCAGCGTGCTGGAGTTTCCGGCAAGTCCACCCTCCAGGACAGCCAGGCCCGCCCGTGCCGTGGATCATTGGGATCGTTCGATGGCGTATCCGGTTCTGAATAGTCCTTGCCGCTGACAGCGAAGCTCGCCTCGAACGGGTACATCGTATCGAGGCCATTCGGTTGCTGACCGATGTGCAGAGTGAGTTGTGTTGGGCCGCCGATGCGATCCTCCATTTTGGTGGGTTGCGTCACTTCGACACGCACGATCCGGTATTCACGATGCAGGTCGAACGTGACATTCGCCTGATCAATCGACTTGTCCCAAGCCACCGAAGTGCCGAAGAAGCCGTATGCACGTCCATCAGTGAGCTTGGTGTGATGCGGATCCTCGTACTGGAACTCGCGAGGGACCGGGTTGAAGTGATAGTTCGCCCCGCTTCGAAAGCCATCAGGAAGGTACCGGTTGTTGGTGATGCGACGCAGCAGTGAAATTGATGTCCTGTAACTCCCAGCCTCAGTACGTTGCATGGCCAACTGGTGACACAGCGGTGCTCCTCCAAACGTCGACCAGAGCGACAACCGCGGCGTTCTCTGGAGTGATCCCCCCTCAGCCTCAATGATCAACGAAGGACCAGCGGCGTCCTGAGCAACGCGGTACTGAAGATTCACAGCCTGATCATCATCACCGACTGAAGGTGTTGCTGACTCCGCTGCTTCACGGAGCGCGAACTGATATTGTGGCTGACGAAGCTCCTCATGCGGACCCAGCATCCAGTAGTGTTTGTTCTCGCGGACAGCCTGCCCCACATGCTCCCTCAATTGGTCAACCGAATAGGCGTATGGCGGATAGAAGCCCGGCAGGTAGATCAGATTGCCATTCCGTAACTGGAAGTATTCGGCCATCGATTGGGATTGGTCGGAGCCGTGGTAGTACTCGACTCCCGACAATCCAAGTGACGGCGCGGCTCCCCCCAAGCCGCGCAAGAATCCCTGCGAGAACCAGTTGTCCAACAGAGGCCAGATGCCCGTCACGAGATGCGGGTTGATCGCATGCCAGCGAGTCGCCAACGCACGCCCCTGCCCATAGGCGCTTTCTTCGAGAAAGTGGTAGTAGTCCTGAAGGCGACCGGAGTTTTTCAGAAAGTCGTATCGCGTTCCAGCCGGCACTTCATCGAGAGACTTCTCCTCCTCTCGCGATGCGAGGTAAGTCTGAAACGTGATGTCGGAGAACCCGCTGTTCTGCAAGTACATGATGCCGCCAGCATAATGCTCGATGTCGTAGAGCACTCCGTCAATGGGGTGCTCACGAGACAGCTTCGCGACCAATTCGCCATGTGCACCGGTGATGCCGCGCCAAAAGACCCGATCCAATGGAGCTGCATCAAGGTGCGGACCGGGCCGTAGATACCGCGATGGTCCTTCAGCGAACGCCGGTTGGTAGCCGAGCCGTTTGAGGTGAGGCAGCATCAACTCCAATTCGTAGTTGGCAATCCAGAACACATGGATGCCACTGCGAGCAGCACGCTGAGTGTTCTCGATCATGCGGTTCATCGTGACACTCCTCGGCTCGACAACCAGTTGGTCTCCGTCCCAATGGGCCGTCTCCATCTCCAACAGATCATGGAACCCGTGCTTGAGAAACACTGTGTTGACGTGTGAGGCGAGGAGGTGTTTGACCATCTCGTCGTTCACCTGTTTGAACCCCAGCCAGGCAGCCCGAATCCCGTCCTGCTCCAGCCATGCACAACCGTCCAACGGTGAAATGCCGCGATCGGTTGAACTCTCTTTGGCAGCCGCTTGAATCGCCTGCGGCGTCGAGCCGGTTACGACCTGAGCGGACAACTCAGTCACAGCCCAAGCCGTCATCGCATTCACTATCGCTAACCATGCAATCAGGAGACGGCAATGGGCTGAAGTCGTTGTCGTCATGAAATCCAATCCCTTTGGAACCCGTGATTGCCGCAGCAGAAACTTTTTGCAACGGATTCAGGCGCAGTGACCATTCTCATTTCCCGGCCTGATGCTCCACTTTCCCACTGAGGTCGACAATGTTCAAGGACCGTCGACGAATATGGTAGACTTGAGATTGACCAGCCAGGTTTCATAATCGATTCGGTGAAGCGAATCGGGGTCAGGCATTATTTCGTCACTGTTCGTTTCTGTTTTATTGAGAGCGTTCCGGACGAAATGGTGCCTGACTCCCTCCCACCATCGACGGATTTGGAACGACTGAGATTCTGAATAGCTTGATTTTCGTGAACATCACGTTGGAACTTATGATCGGGCATCTTCAGAGACCGATAACGGCAGTTGCGTGGTGTTTCGTCTTCAGTGCGCTGAATGCCTGTGCTGCGGAGCCGATGGATGTAGATTTCCGGCGGGACATTCGGCCCATTCTTTCCGACAAGTGTTTTCAGTGTCACGGTCCGGACGCCGAGCGTGAGTCGGAGTTGCGATTGGATCAGGAGCAGAGTGTCAAGGCCGTGCACGATGGTGTTGCGGCCGTCGTGCCGCATCAGGTTGATGAAAGTCAGCTGTATCAGCGGATCACGACCGACGATGACAACACCCGGATGCCGCCGCCGGATTCCGGGAAGTCTTTCACTCAGCATGAGATCGGACTGTTGCGGGCGTGGATCGAACAAGGGGCTCCCTGGGCGGGTCATTGGTCCTTTGAAAAGTTGGTCGCTCCGTCGGTGCCTGTGAGCGAGGACGATTGGTCGCGGAATGCGATTGATGAATTCGTTTTGCAGAGACTCTCTGCTGTCGGATTGAATCCCTCGATCGAGGTCGATCGTCGCACGCTCCTACGCCGTCTAGCGTTCGATCTCACAGGACTGCCACCATCGCCGGAAGACATCGAGCAGTTCGGTCATGACTCGCAACCGCTTGCTGTCGAACGACTGGTTGACCGTTACCTCAGCAGCCCCGCGTTTGGCGAGCGGTGGGGCAGAGTCTGGTTAGATCTGGCCCGCTATACGGACACGACCGCCGAATGGCTCAACAGCACCGGGCAGGCATGGCTGTATCGCGATTGGGTGATTAACGCGATCAACGAGGACATGCCGTACGACCGTTTTGTGCAGTTGCAACTCGCGGCTGACTCGCTGCCCGACGTCGCAGTGGAAGACCTCTCCGCTCTGGGCTTCCTTGGTCTGAGTCCCACGTACTGGAAGGAACTGCGGCTCGCTCCAGATGTCATCAAACGAGTTGTCGCCGATGAGTGGGATGAACGGATTGATACGGTCTCGCGAACCTTCCTGGGACTCACGGTATCGTGTGCCCGCTGTCACGATCACAAGTTTGACCCGATCAGCAGTCAGGACTACTACGCGCTGGCGGGCGTCTTCGCAAGTTCGCAACTTGCTGACAGGCCACTTCTCCCCAAGGAGGAAGCCGCACGAGTCATGCAGGCCCGTACAGACGTCCGGACGCTGGAGGAGCAGCTCAGCAAACTCAAGAAAGAGGACAAGGAGCATCGGCAACCACTCGAAGAGCAGATCGCGGACATCCGCAAGAACACTCCCCACTATGACGTGGCGTCCGCGCATGTCATGGAAGACTCCAGCATCTACGTGGTAGCAGATGGCCCGGATCTGACCAAACTGGAGTACCGCGCGGGCGAGGCACGCGACCTGCCGATGTTTGTGCGTGGGAATCCGGCGAGTACGGGGCCGGTCGTCGAACGACATTTCCTCACGGTTCTCGCCCAAGATGATCCGCGACGACTCCAGGAGGGCAGCGGACGTCGTGATCTGGCCGATGCGCTGTTTCATGAAGCGCGCGACTTGTCAGCACGAGTCATCGTCAACCGCATCTGGGAGCAGCACTTTGGAATAGGGTTGGTCCGCACCCCAAGCGACTTCGGCTCACAGGGGGACCCGCCATCGCATCCGGAGCTGCTCGACTATCTGGCGAGTGAGTTGATCCTCCATGATTGGTCGCTGAAGTGGCTGCATCGTGAGATCGTGCTTTCATCCACATACCGACAGTCGAGTCTCTCATGTCCCGCCGGGAAGGCCATTGACCCCGAGAACCGACTCCTCTGGCGGATGAACCGACGTCGACTGGAGGTCGAGATGTTGCGAGATTCGATGCTCGCCGTCACGGGACATCTGGACAGACAACAAGGAGGGGCTGCTTTTGATTTCAATGACAATGCACAAAGACGCCGCACTGTGTATGGACAGGTCGCCCGCCGTGACCTCAACCGCGTCCTCAGATTGTTCGACTTTCCTGAGCCAACCTCACACAGTCCGCATCGGGTGCATACGACAACCCCTCTTCAACAGCTCTACCTGTTGAATGCTCCCTTCGTCCAGCAACAGGCCGAGTCGATCGTTGCCCAAGTGGCCTCGACCGTAACTGATCAGTCACGAATTGAGATGTGCTATCATCGACTCTTCGGTCGCCAACCGGACGATGCCGAGCTTGAAGCCGGGTTGGAATTTCTGTCATCAGCGAATGATGGCGCTGTGGAAACGGTGTTGGCCGACTACGTGCACGCACTGCTGGGGCTGAACGAGTTTCTGTATGTCGATTGAAGAATCATGACCGAGCATTGTGGACCCACATTCGATCAGACGCCGGTGCAATCACGACGGTCGATGATGCGTGCGCTCGGCGGGGGGATGGGATCAATCGCACTGGCGAATGCATTGGCAGGCGAGTCACGCGCGATTGACAGCACATCGTCCCACGTCCGACCACGGGCCAAGCGGGTCATTCAGCTGTTCATGAATGGCGGACCCTTTCAGTGTGATCTGTTTGATCCCAAGCCGTTGCTCGCTAAGTATGCTGGCCAACGTCCCGAGGCGGCTGATCTGCGGACTGAACGTAAGACGTCCGGTTTGCGGCCTTCGCCTGTTGCGTTTCAGCCGAGCGGCGACAGCGGTGTGCCCGTCAGTGAGTTGTTGCCGCATCTGTCGAAATGTATCGACGACATTTGCGTGCTGCGGTCAGTGCATACGGAGAATCCCAATCACGGCCCTGCCCTCCTGCTGATGAACAATGGCACCATTCTACCGACACGGCCCAGCATGGGGTCATGGATGTCTTACGGGTTGGGCACCGAAAACGAGAGCCTGCCGAGTTACGTCGTCCTCTGTCCCGGACGACCTGTGCGATTCTCGATTCTCTGGACCAGTGCATTCCTGCCCGCTGAGCATCAGGGGACGTACATCAACCATTCGCAGACGGCTCCGGAGAAGTTGATCCCCTTCCTGCGCAACGAAACGAGGTCCACGGAAGATCAGCGGAGACAGTTGGCGTTGATGTCCCAATTGAATCAACGACATCTCGATCAACGCGCAGGCGACGCACAACTCGAAGGCCGCATCCGGTCGATGGAAACAGCTTTCCGGATGCAGTTCGCTGCGACTGAGGCCTTCGACCTCAATCAGGAATCGAAATCTGTCCGCGAGGAGTACGGCGAGGGTCACTTCTCCAACGGATGTCTGCTCGCCCGACGGCTGGTCGAGCGTGGCGTCCGCTTCGTGCAGGTCTACTATGGCAATGGTCAGCCCTGGGACACGCACAGCAATCATGACGAGACCTCCCGCAAACTCTGTTTGGATGCGGACCGTCCGATGGCTGCGCTGCTCACGGACCTCAAGCGTCGCGGATTGCTGGAAGACACGCTCGTCGTCTGGGGTGGAGAGTTCGGTCGCACACCGACGACCGAAACCGCTGCCGGTGACAGTGGCGGTCGGGATCACAACCATCACGGCTTTTCCATGTGGCTGGCCGGCGGAGGTGTGCGAGGAGGCATGACCTACGGCGAGACCGATGACTTCGGATTCAAGGCTGTCGAGAATCCGATCCCCCTGCCCGATCTGCACGCGACCATCCTGCACCTCCTTGGGCTCAATCATGAACGATTGACCTACCGCTATGCCGGTCGCGACTTCCGTCTGACCGACGTCTCGGGTCATGTGCTTGAGAAGATCATCGCGTGACGAGGATTCGTCTGTCGACGGCTTTGTGAAGACTGAGGCCTTCATGGTAGGATCGATCTGCCGTTGCGAGTCGTTCGTGACCGGCATCTTTGAGATGACAACATGTGGAGGCTGAACCCATGATTCAACGACTGTTGCCATTCGTGCTGTGCTGCCTGCCCATCGCTGCTCTTGACGCGGCTGAGCCGGTGTCGGTCACGCTGGAGAACGTCGTGGACCCGGGGGCGAATCAGCCTGATGAGGCTGTCGCCGCCGAGTATTCCCTGGAGAAGGCGGTCGCGTTTCTGGATTCAGCGGCGCTAACTTGGCAGAAGGAAAACAAGTGCTTCACTTGTCATACAAATTTCGCTTACCTCTATGCCCGTCCTCTGGCCTCCTCAGAAGGAGCGGCGCATGAGAGCGTGAGGGACTTCGCGAAGCAACTGGTCACGACACGTTGGGAGGAGAAGGGACCGCGCTGGGATGCAGAGGTTGTCGCGACAGCCGCCGCCTTGGCATTCAACGATCGTGCCACAACAGGAACGCTCTCCCCGGAGACTCGCACGGCTCTCGACCACATGTGGACCTTGCAGCGTGACGACGGGGGTTTCAGTTGGCTCAACTGCGACTGGCCGCCGATGGAGTCTGATGATCACTACGGTGTGACGCTCGCCGCTCTCGCTGTCGGCCTCGCTTCCGATGATTATGAGCAGACCGAGCAAGTGAAGTCTGGCATCGACGGAGTCAAACGCTACCTGAAAAAGAACCCCGGCCCAACCCTGCATCACCGTGCGATGGTCCTGTGGGCAGCTCAGCATCTGGAGGGGCTGCTCACTGCCGATCAACATGCTGAAGTTGTGGCCGAGTTTCGTGCACTGCAGAAAGAGGATGGCGGCTGGGGACTGGCGACGCTCGGTGACTGGAAGCGGGACGACGGCTCGCCGCAGGACATGGAGTCAAGTGACGGATACGGCACGGGATTTGTTGTGTTCGTGCTGCGTCAAGCGGGCGTGCCTGCGGATGATCCAGCGATTACGAAGGGGATTGACTGGCTCAAGAGTCACCAACGGGAGAGTGGTCGCTGGTTCACCCGGTCACTGCACGCTGACAGTATGCACTACATCACCCATGCGGGGACTGCCTTCGCGGTCATGGCGATTGCCTCCTGTGACGATCAACCACTTCCAACGGAATAGGTGACCATGCCGATCCAGGTCTGCGACTTCTCTCGCTCGTTCGCTACGTTTCGGCTCGACTTCGAGAAGAAGCCACCCGCGACAGTGAGCCATCAGCCGCCGTACAGCCTCAACAATGCGCGCATTCCGATTGAAAGCCGTTGCCGCATTACGGACCGACAATCGGGAAATTTGCAAACGTTTGTCCTTGGCGCGAGCTGCAAGACAGAGCGGGTCGGCGTGGAGCGAAATGTTTGGACCGAGCCAAACGCAGACTTCACTCCCATCTTCAGTGACGACCGATTTCTCAATATCAAGACCTTTGCCCAAGCTGGCATGCAGGTCGACCTGTTTCCGCCGGGGAGTGGCAAACAGTCAGAGCGACAAATCGGCGTCATCGACGAGGTGTTTGACAGCGTGCGAATCGATGTCGCCACTTGTGATGGCGAACGGCTCGACTGTGCGCAAACTATTGTGAATGCAGTTCTGGAGAACAAAGTGTTGGTCGCAGAGACGACATTGAAGACAGACCGGTACACAGCCGTGCTTGATTTTCTCGTGAAGACGATCAACGCCAACGAGCGAGACTGGATCTATCAGACTGACACCGGCCCGCATCTGTTTCCGGATCTGAGCGTCGAGCCGGATCAGCTTCTTGAGTCGATGCAACTGGCGTTCTCAGCGTTCAACTGTCCGGACTGGACGGAGTTTCTTGTCCGAGCACCGACCGAAATCACTGAGGGCATTCAGGTCTATCACTATTCCCGCAACGTCCGCTTTGATTGCCAGAATCGCATCTACTGCGTGGTCAGCTCGTCATGAGCTGGTTTCAATACATCAACATCGGGTGGCCGAGTCTGACCAACGGGAAGGCCCGGACCGGCGATTGCAGGGCCATCCGCTTCGCTTCTGACCCAGCCACCCTCACAAATAGCGGTTTTGAAACCGGCTCATAACGATTGAGCTGCAGCGTATCTTTCAACGCTTGCCGGTCTATGAAGTCGAACACGTTCCAGCCCCAAGGAGAGTTGCGATGAGAATGACGTTTATTTCGTCAGCCCTGACCGTCTCGGTGTTTTCGGTCTCTCTCGTCGCCGCTGGTGACTGGCCGGCCTTTCGCGGGCCCAACGGTGACGGCACGACAGACGAGGCGGGACTTCCCATCGAATGGGGTGAGGAAAAGAACATCAAATGGGTCGTACCGCTCCCTGCACCTGCGAACAGCAGTCCGATTGTGTCCAACGGTCGCGTCTTCGTGACTCTGGCAGAAGAGCGGGGACAGAAGCGTCACCTCCTGTGTTTCAGTCGCACCGATGGTCAAATGCGATGGGTAAAAACGGTTCCGTATGGCAAGGTGGCCGAGACGCATCAGACGAATCCGTACTGCGGATCGACACCTGCCGCTGATGGTGAACGAGTTGTCGTCTGGCATGGATCGGCGGGGATGTACTGCTACGATTTTGACGGCGAGGTTGTGTGGTCTCGCCAGTTGGGCGAGTTCAAACACATCTGGGGCTACGGATCATCGCCCATTCTCTATGAGGACAAAGTCATTCAGCTGTGTGGGCCAGGCGAGCGAACCAAGCTCGTGGCGATCAGATTGACTGACGGTGAAACACTTTGGGAAACCCTCGAGCCAGGCAGCACAGATTCCGAAGAAGGCCGCTACAAGAGCACTTGGAGTACGCCGGTCGTGGTGACTGTCGATGGTCAGGCACAGTTGTTGGTGGCGATGCCAACGCGAGTGGCGGCTTATGACCCGGAGACGGGCGAACTGTTGTGGTATGTCGAAGGACTTTCGAACGATCGGAGTGACGTCAGCTACACGTCGCCGATGGTGAGTGGCGACTTGGGCGTGATGCTCGGAGGGTTCGGTGGACCGGCCATGGGATTCCGCTTGGAGGGATCAGGTGACATGACCGAGGCGAACCAACTCTGGAGGCAGGCCCCCACATCGCCTCGCAATCCGCAACGCATCGGCAGTGGCATCATCATCGGAGAGCATGTGTTTCAGGCGAATGCAGACGGAGCAGGTTCGTTCGAGTGCTTCGATCTGAAAACAGGCGAGTCACGCTGGAAGCACGAGCGGACGCAGGACGGTCCGCATTGGGGATCAATGGTGTATGCAGACGGTCGCCTGTATGTCACCGGTCAGAAGGGAGTCACGACCGTGATCGCACCCAACCCGGACGAGTTCGAAGTGCTTGCTGAAAACGACCTCGGAGAACGGACCCACTCCACGCCGGCGATGTCAGACGGTGAGATCTTCCTGCGGACGTACGAACGGCTGTACTGTGTGGCGAAGGAGTGAACGGCGTCGAGTGCAGAATGGAGACTTCAGAAGTCGTAAGTGAGTTGGGATCTCATATCTGATATCTCATATTTCAGATTCAGTCGTTCCAATTCTGTCGCTGCGGGGAAGGGGTCAGGCACCATTTCGTCCGTAAAGCTCTCACTCCCCCGATCATCAACTGGGCCGACATGGTGCCTGACCCCGGTTCGGGTCAAAACTTGGAACGA
>JAJDEJ010000024.1 GCA_029259815.1 Planctomycetaceae bacterium
TTCCCCGCGCGAGGCGTCCTCACCAGACCTGGCAGTTGGATGCCTCCGAGGAGATTCGGCTGGAAACGGGCGAGCAGGTGAGTTGGCTGCGGGTGGCCGACGAGTGCACGGGAGCCGTGCTGGAGACCCGCGTTTTCCCCCCTCGGGACGGTGGAATCGAGTGTCCCGCTATTGTGACTGCGTGTCGCATGCGGCAACAGTGACTGCGTGTCGCATGCGGCAACAGTTTCCCGATCTGGCCCACTCGAAACAGCCGTACTCGGCGGAGGAGGAACCAAGCCGCTGGAACTGGAACCGCATCGCCGAGCACCTGACACAATACGTCACCCCGCACACGGTGGACGCATCCGGGCAGGTGAGTCTCGACCGCCGCAACCACTACGTCGGCAAAGCGTATCGCGGTCAGGTGGTGTACAATTCGTTTGATCCGACGACCTGCGAATGGATCTTCCGCGACGAACGCGGCACCCGCCACGCCGAAGAACTCACCACCGAACGGATTCAAACCCTTCAAGTCACCAACCAACGCGGCAAAACCTCCCTGACCGATTTCCAAGACACAACTTGATATCCGGTGACACGTTGGTCATTCCCGGCTACCCCTGTGATGGGGTTTGAAACTGCTTCACATCGTCGATCACCGAGTGGTAGCAGCGGGATCCTTTTATTTCCTCCGGTAGCTGTTAGGCTCACATCATGATCGGCTGCATCGGCAAGCCACTTCACACTCGGAATGACACCAAAGCGAGAATGAGTCACTATGGTTACCGTCGGCATGAACTATCACGTTATCGAGGGGAAGCAGCAGGACTTCGAAGAGAAGTTTGCGGGAGTCATCGACGCCTTGAAGGCCGCAGACGGACATACCGAGTCGACGCTGTGGAAAGACGTCGCTGACGATGCCTCCTATCTCATCACAAGCGAATGGTCGGACGAGCAGGCGTTTCAGGACTTCATCAAGAGCGATGCCTTTCGCGCAGTGACGAACTGGGGCAAGGAACAAATCCTTTCCGGTCGACCGCAGCACAAGATCTACAAGCATTGATCCAACGCGGGGTGAACATTCCCTCTGATCGCTCAGCGCATGCGAACGACTTCGGTCACTGCCTGTCCTTCACCAATTACTCTGCGATCGGCTTTGTAGTGGTCATGATGGGCGAATTCAGGTCCGCGAGATCAGACGGCTTGACACCGCGTCGGTGGCCCTCGAAGCGGAAGGGGGCCGGCTGGAAGGCACCCACGAAGTCAACATTGAGGTCGGGCGTGATCTGTTCTTCCAAGCCGCAGCCCCAGAGGCACGCGTTGATCAGCAGGCGGCGATAATCGAGATTGACGATGTCTTCTGAGGCCCCGTAGGTCGTCGTGAAGACTCGTCCTTGCTCGCCGTCCTTGCCAGTGTAGTGTCTCACCCAAGCGCCCGGACAGGGATCCTTGTCCTCGGCAACCGGCGAGTTGGCCGTCATGCCTTGGAGGGGTTGAGCGAGTGCAAGGACCGTGCTGTCGGGCATGGGATCGGTCCAGTATCCGCCAGCTTGTACCCAAGGGGCGGTCACACCACGCATGATCGGGTGTGACTCGGCCTCCGGGACGATGTCCAGACGCGTGCTCATCACATGGTTCGTGCCGTAGTGTCCGGCCCAGCTCTCGCCGAGGACCTGTCGACCGAATCCGAGTTTGTAGTCATCTCCTTTGTACTGAAAGTCGTAGCGGGAGAAGTCAGAACCCGTTGGGATCTTGAAGGCGTGTGTTGCGGTCCGCAGCCCGATGACTGGACCGGCCCGGTCGAGGTAGTCGACGATCGGCTGCATCTGATCTGCCGGGAGGTCCTTGAACCGCAGGAAGATGACCGCGAGATCGGCTGAGTCGAGGGCTGTGGTGCCGGGCATGTAATCTGCCGCCGGATCAATCTCACCCGATTCCGGATCAACTGTGAACAGCACGGTACATTTGAATCCATGATGCACCGCCAGAATCCGCGCCAGTGCAGGCAGGGTCTCCTCCGATCGGTACTCGTGATCGCCCGCGAGGAAGACAATGTGCTTTCCTGCACCGGGCTTGGCATCACCCTCGTAAACGAGCGGGTCGGCACTCGCTGTGAGGGTCAACAAGTTGACGAACAGTGTTACGAGCAGACAATGATTCCACATGGTGTGAGTCTCAAGACGAGTGGGGAACAACCTGGACGAGTGACATGATAAGCAGGTTCACGGCTCGTTTCATGTCTGCTTGTGCCAAGAGTGCAAGGTGACGGGTGGCACGCCCTGACCAACGGAAAGGGTGTGGCGAACGTCGAGAAGAGATTCGTGTGATCCAGATACCTGCGCCACGCCCTTTCTTAAGTCAGGGCGTGCCACCCGGTGCGTACTGAGTTCCTGTGTCAACGCTCACGCCTGCTTGCGGGAGAGGCCGATGCGGCGACGGTCGAGGTCGATTTCCAGGACCTTCACGCGAATCACACCGCCGACGGAAACGACGTCGCTCGGCGACTGTACGTACTCTTTGGCGAGTTCGGAGATGTGCACGAGTCCGTCCTGATGTACGCCCAGATCGACGAAGGCACCGAATTTGGTGACATTGGTGACCACTCCTTCGAGAATCATGCCCGGCTGCAAGTCTTCCAGGTCGTTGATACCCTCGGCGAACTGGGCCACCTTGAATTCACTGCGAGGGTCGCGGCCCGGTTTGGCCAATTCCGAGATGATGTCCATCACGGTCGGTAGTCCGCAGTTCTCGTCGACGAAGTCTTGAGCGTTGAGTTGTTTGGCCAGTGACTCGTTGCCAACGAGCCGACGGGTGTTGACGTCCAACCTGGCTGCCATCTTTTCGACGACGTGATAACTCTCCGGGTGGACGGCCGAGTTGTCGAGAGGCTGACGTCCATCACGAATTCGCAGAAAACCGGCTGCCTGCTCAAACGCCTTGCGACCCAGCTTGGGGACGTCGAGAAGTCGCTGTCGTGATTCGAACGGACCCTGGGCGTCACGATGTTCGACGATGCGTTCAGCCAACTTCGGACCAATGCCAGCGACGTGTGCGAGCAGCGCACTGCTGGCCATGTTGAGGTCGACGCCAACTGCGTTCACACACGACTGCACCTCACGGTCGAGTCCGCGTCGCAGCAGGGTCTGGTTGACGTCGTGCTGATACTGGCCCACGCCGATTGACTTGGGGTCGAGTTTGACAAGTTCGGCCAACGGATCCTGCAAACGGTGTGCAATGCTGATGGCACCTCGGACGGTGAGGTCGAGGTCGGGATACTCACGGGTTGCCAACTCGCTCGCCGAGTAGATCGAGGCTCCCGATTCGCTGACCATGACCTTGGTGGGGACAGAGTCGCCGTCGTCTTTGGCCAGTTCCTTGAGGAGTCCGCTAACGAAGGCGTCCGTCTCCCTCGAGGCGGTACCGTTGCCGATGGCGATCAATTGGACGTCATGACGGGCGATCAGGTCACGCACGATCGACGTC
>JAJDEJ010000231.1 GCA_029259815.1 Planctomycetaceae bacterium
GTTGATGCGTGCGAAGTTTTTGAGCCAGCGGTCGTAGTCTTCGCCTTTGTAGGCGAAGAAGTCGGCGACCATGTGGTGTTCGTCGGGGAGGATCAGGAAGCGTTCGGCGGCGAGGCCGCGGACGACGGCGTCGGCGACGTCGGCGGGGGAGACCGAGCTGACGTGCAGGAACTGGTGGATCGGGTCGTCGAGATCGAGGAAGTCGGTCGCCACACCGGCGGGGCAGAGGCAGGAGACGCGGAGGCCCTGCTTCTGATAGTGAATGCTCAGCCATTCGGCGAAGGAGATGACGGCTGATTTGGTGACGGAGTAGGGGGCCGAGCCGATCTCGGTCAACAGACCGGCGGCTGACGACGTTTGCAGGAGATAACCTTCGCCACGCTCAAGCATCGACGGCAGCACAGCGCGGGCAGCGTAAACCTGCGACATCACATTGACGTCCCACAGCCGTTGCCAATCGGCGTCCGGCACCTCCGGTCCGCCCTTGGTGGTGATGCCGGCGTTCGAGCAGAACAGGTCGATGTGCCCGTGGGCGTCGAGTGTGTGCGTGACGAGTGACTGAATGTCGGACTCTTGGGACACGTCGCACTTCAGAGCCGTGCCGTTGATCTCGGTCGCGACGGCTTGAGCAGCGGACTCGTCGAGGTCTGCGACGATCACGTGCCGGGCGCCGTCGTTCGCGAAGCGTTCACACAGAGCGCGGCCGATGCCGTGAGCGCCGCCGGTGACGATGATGGTCTTGTCACGGATGTCCATGGTGTTGAATCCGTTCGATGGCGGTCTGGTGGTGCTAATCCGCAAGCGATGTTTGGTAACGAGTGAGAAACAGGATAATTGTTACCCACGGACGGCGGGGAGTTCGGTGGTGTCGACCGGGCGGTGGCGGGGTTCGGCCATGCGAAACGTGAGAAAGCCGCCGATGATCATCAGGAGACTCACCGTGCCGAACAGGATGCAGACGCCGGTGAACTTGGATTCGGCTGGGAAGACATCGAGCAACAATCCCGCGAGCGGCGAGATGATGAACGGGACTGCGAAGCAGATACGCATCGTGCTGAGGTAGCGCGGGTGCTCGGTCTCGTCAGCGAGTTCGAGCGTGTAATTGAAGATGGTCTTGATCGTGACGGGGACAAGGCCGAGGAAGGCGAACACGATCCAGTACCAGTCGCCGCCATCAGGCACCCAGCCGCTGGCCATGAAGATCGCGAGGAGTGGAACGAGTGCACCAAGAAAGATTTCCAGACGCATCACGATGCGGTTGCCGTGACGGTCGGCGATGGTGCCGAAGATAGGGCTGAAGAATCCGACGCCGAGGTTCTGGGCGATGACCCAGCCGACCATGTCGGTGCTGCCGGTGTCGAGTTGTTCGGCGGCGAGCCAGCGGTAGTGGGGGAAGAGGAGGATCGATCCAATGAACAGCATGCCCACGTTTGCAGCGCGGCGGAAGGAGCGATCTTGCCGGTAGACTTGCCAGGCGCTGGAGAAGTGATGCCGGGGTGTACGTCGTGGCGTGTCGATCTGTTCGTCGGGTGGCTCGATCAATGCTCCCAACAAGAGAGCCGCGAGTACAAACCCCCCGGCAACAAAGGCAAAGATCCACGTGTAACCCGTGCTGTCTGGGAGGGCGAGCCAGCGGGTCATCAGAAATGCGGCAGCCGTCACTGCAGCGATTGAACCGACGATTCCGGAAATCGTCATCAGGCGTCCACGCCGATGAGCCCGCACAAGTTTCCCCTGCACAGTGCCGATCGCAAGTTGGTTTACACCGATGATGCCGAAGAACAGTGTGTACAGCAACAGGAACGCGACAGTCATCCAGGGTTGGCGCTTGTCTTCAACGACGAACCAGATCAGTGAGAGAACTGCAAAGATCACTGCCGCCATCAATGTGGTGACGAACAACCAACGATGCTTCAGTCGACTGTTGCGGAGACGCTCGGCCATGAACAATGGCGGAATGCTCTGACCCACGCGGTTGAGAACTGGCAGGCAGCCACGCACCCAACCCGCGCCGGAGATGGTGTCGACCACCGCCGGCATGATCACGCTCTCGGTCTTGAAGATCCACGCGACTCGCAGCATGACCTGATAGGCGGCCAGCACCACGATGTTGCGTGGCTCGTGCTCTTCGATCTGCTCGCGACGCTCATCACCCGGACCCACAACAGCGGGACGTTCGCTGGGCGGGGCAAGGGGAGTCGCGGAGGAAGACATTGAGTTGGTGTGGTGTCCTGGACGTGAAAACTGTTGAACTGCGAGTCTAGCGGATCGGCAAAGTCCCGGCGAGCGGGGGACGTCAGTCCTCCGATGAGGGAGGACGTTGATCGAGGGAAGGGATCGGGACAGAGATGGACCGCTGATGACACCGATTTGACGGGTTTGCGCGGATTGTCACTCCCAAATCCGTAAACATCCGCCCGATCTGCGTCATCTGCGGTCTATTCACCAGCCCGCCGCCGAAGCATCTCACTGGAACCGATGCCTCTGACGTTGTCGTTCGACGGCGGAGCCGTCGGCTTGGGAATTGGGGAATTCTTGTTCTAGATGGGTCCGAATGGGGGTGATACACTGGAAGCGTTCCTCTCACATCTGCGGATCGTGCATGTCTGTTTTGCGGCGAATTCTGGTTTCACATGTTGTCGCCTGTGTCGTGCTCGGGTTGTTGTCCCCCCTTGCCACGGCTCAGGAACAGAAGCCACGGCGACGTCAGGCTGACAACCCGATCGGCAGTTTTCTCGAGCGGCTGTTTGGTCGTAACGAACTCGAAGATGGTGAGGGATCAGATCAACAGCCCACGGAAGCCGAGGACGCTGAGGAGCCTGACGAGACGTCGAACATTGTCCGCGATCCGATCGATGAGCGAGCGGTGGTCAATCGGGAACAACACTCCCAGTTTCAGCGTGCTCATCGACTGATGGGCGAGCGCGAGTCTCGGACGGTTGCGATACTCCTGCAGCAGTTGCTGGACGCGGATGAAGACTCGCTTGTGCTGGGACAGGACGGTCAGTGGCGGTCGCTCCACGATCTCACTGAGTTCATGATTACGGAGAACTCGAACGAGTCGATCACACGGACCTATTGCAAAATCGTGGGAGACACTGCGTCGGAGCAGTTGCGTCAGGCGCGTCTGCAGGGCGGATTCGGACCGCTCGGAGCCGTCTCACGTCGTTACTTTGCGACACCAGCCGGTCAGGAGGCGGCGAATGAAATTGGTTCCCTGATGCTCGACGCGGGGCATCTCACAGAGGCGGCGTACTGGTACCGTCGTCTGAAAGAATCCCACGCACCGCTCACAAACAATCCGCAGTGGCAGAAGCGGGCTGAGTTCGTTCTGCATCAAGTTGATGACGGTGAGAGGGGATCATCTCCCGGTCAACAGGAGGCGGCCCGCACTCAGTGGACAGCCCCGTTCGGCAGTCCAACTCATACCGGTCGTTTCGTCGAGAGCGATCCGGTGTTGATCACCCGCTGGTCGCAACCAACGACCGAGCGACCACAGCTTGTGAAGGAAATCAAGCAGCTGGTCGACGACCTTCAGGACAGCGGACGGGCGTGTGTGCCAGCGGCCATTCCTCTGGGAGTTGATGGCAAGGTGATCTTTCGCACGATGCGCGGGCTGTCGGTCGTCGATGCGGACACGGGACAGCGATTGTGGGAGACGCCCGAAGGCATCAGCATCGAGCGTCTGCTGGCCGGAGAGAATGTCTCACGCCCCGATACTGAGACCGGTCGTCAACGAATGCGGCCTTTGCCGGTCAATCAGGGAAACGCTGCCGACAATCATCCGCTGACCGGTCCCCTGTTTCGCGACGGCGTGTACGGATTCATCAGCAGCGATGGCGAGCGGGTGTTTGTCCTGGAGGATCACGCGACGCTGTCCTATCAACAGCCGGGTTATGTTCAAGGGAGACAGCGGCAAGACGACCCGTACGGTCGTGATTGGGAATCGAATCGTCTCGTCGCTTACGATCTTGACAGTGGACAGCTGTCTTGGTCGATCGGTGGGACTCAGAACAACGACCGGTTCGACCCTCCGCTGGCGGGTGTGCACTTTCATGGTCCACCGGTCGTGGACGGCGACGAGTTATTCGTGATCGGCGAACAACGGGGAGCGGAGACGTTGTTCGTCCTTGATCGAGGGACGGGTGAGAAACTCTGGTCGCACACGCTTTCCAGCGTGTCGGCAGAGATTGAGACGGATCTGGTCCGTCGCTGGTGGCCGGCACTGCCCGCGGTCGGACCGGGAGTGATTATCTGTCCGACAACGGTCGGATGGATGATGGCCATCGACCGACACGAACGCCGCATTCGTTGGGCGCATCGCCTTACCCCGCGTCGTGAGGATCAGCAGCATTCGCGACAATCAACCGTCGCCATCAATGGACCAATGAATCACCGCTGGGCCCCCTCCGCCCCCATGCTCGCTGCGGGACGTGTCGTCTTCACCCCCTCTGAACTGCCGGATCCCGTCTCTCGCTCCGAGGCCCAGTTGATCTGCCTCGATGTCCTCACCGGAAAGCAACGTTGGCACCGAGCCAAAGAGCAGGGCTTGTACGTCGCTGGACTTGTCGACGAAATGGTGCTTCTCGTCAGTGCGGACCGGATGGAAGCCCGACGACTCAAAGATGGCCGCCGCATTTGGCAAACGTCGATTGACGCCGACGCCGGGCCGTCGTCCGGGCGCGGCGTTATCACGGGTGACGATTTCCTGTTGCCGTTGCAGTCTGGACAGTTGTGGCGTCTCTCCCTCGCGGACGGCAACGTCGTGCAGAAATCGACCGTGCCCGTGTCTCAGGAGCCGCTGGGCAATCTGTTGATTGACCAAGGTCGATTGCTATCGCTGTCGCCACTTGCCATGACGAGCTTCGCGTCGCGACAAGCCGTCGAGTCGTTGATCGTCCGTTCTGCGGAGACACCACTCGCACCAACCGCAACACTTCAGGCTGCCGAGTTGTCCATCATTGATGGCAACGACCGCACGGCCCTCGACCTTCTTGACGGTCTGCAAGAATCGGAACTCTCCGCATCTCAAGACTTCACCCGACGGCGACTACTGCGAACCGCAATCGTCGCCCTGATCCGGGAGGATTTGCCAACGTCAGAGCAGCATATCGCGACCCTCCGGCAACTCGTCGACACAGAACAACAACAACTGGATCTCGAACAACTCGAAGCCGAGCGGTTGATTGCTCTTGATCGCCTGCCGGAAGCGTTTGATGTCTACTGGCGGCGAGCCCATTCGCTTGGCGAGGCGATAGTGGTCACAGACAATCGCTCGGTCAGGATCGACCGTTGGCTCGCCAGTCGCCTGTTCGACATCTGGTCATCCATGACAGCCGAACAACGAAAGGACATCGACGCACAAGTCGCCTCACTGGTCGACACGCTCCCTGAAGACGCAGCGTTTGATCGTGAATGGTGGGCCAATGTGCTCGGGTTTCACTCAGCCAGTATTGGTCTTCAGCAACAGTTAGCGGCACAGGCAATGGCAGACGGTCGTCTGGCGGAGTCGGAGATCCGTCTGCTGCGACTCCTCGACGAACGCGTGCCCTCCGAAGTACGCCAGCAAGCATTCGACACTCTCTTGCAACTGCTCCACGATCAGCAACGAAGTGACGACGTCGCGACTTCCATCGCCACATGGACCGACACAACTCTCTCAGAGATCGACAATCCAGATCGACTGACCGGCGCCACTTCGCCCGGCGGGCTGCCACCAGATTGGACGTCCGATCATTTCGAGCTCACTCGCATCGGCTCATCGCTCAACCGCCGCATGATGCAACTGTCTGTTCAGTGTGCCGACGGCGTGCCGTCACTGGACCAACTGCGGTTTCGCGTGCAACAACAACTTCAACGGCTGAACATCGACCGACTGAATGGGGAGCGATTTTGGGAAATGCCGCTGCAGTTTCAGGCGCAATCGCAGTTCAATCAGTTGGTGGCAGCCGGCTCGATCGGACAGACATTGTACCTGGTGCATCGGGGCGTGCTGCATGCCATCAGTTTGGCGGACCGGCAACTGTTGTGGCAACGCCCGTTCGACATTCGCAGTGCGACGGGCGGCTATGCACGGCATACCATGTCGTCCCGTCAACAGGAGATGATGACTGCGTCAGTCTTCCGCATGACACACGGTCTCAGAAGACGCACGGCACCAACAGGCATGCTCGCTGCCTGGAATCCCTCTTATGTCTGCTTTTTTGGTCGCAACACGATCACGATCGCTGACTCGCTGACCGGCGAGACACTCTGGACGCGCACCGGCATTGGACCGCAGACGAAGGTGACCGGCAACAGCCGACATCTGTTTGTGATCCCGCCCAGTCCGGCTGCCCCAATCGCCCTGCGCGCCACTGACGGGTCGCCCGTCACCCTCCCGCAACTCGACGACCTCTTGACCGGGACGATCGCAGTCGACGAGCAGGGACTCGTGACTCTTGACGTTGAGCAAAGCGGATTCCTGGGACTCGGCAAACGGGGCTCGGCATTAAGGCTGATCGACGAACGCACTGCGGAACCCGTCTGGACGGCGACATTCCCACAGGAAACTCACTTCACCCGTCTGCACGACGACGAACTGCTGGCCATCGAACCTGAGGGCACGCTGCGTCTGATCAACTGGGCCGAACAATCCGACCGCACGATCGGTCGACTCGACACCAAAATGATGGATGACGCTGAGAACCTGTATGCGGTCACGGATCGGCGTCAGGTCTATGTGTCACTCGTGCAGGAATCGGAGAACCATCATTGGTCGGACCGTGTGGACTCGATCCCAGCCAACGGAACACTCGCTGCCTATGATCGTGCAGGGGGCGGACGTGTCTGGCAGGAGGAGGTGACGGACACCAACCTCCTGATGGAGCACTTCACCCACCTGCCGGTGCTCGTCCTGCATGCCCGGCGGCTGAGTCCGGGCGTCCCCAACGCACCCGCACAACAGGTGCACCTGCAAATGCTCGACAAGTGGACCGGCGCACAACTGCTGAACGAAACCCGTTACGTCTCGGCAGGCACCTTCCGTGAGATCGACTTCGACCTCACCAACCGCACAATCGACCTCAAGACCTACCGCGAACAACTCCGTATCCAACCAGTGGCGAACGGGGGACGTCAGCCCCCTGATGGATGAGTCACTGATCATTTGTGAGGTCAGGTTCAACGCGGAGACGCGGAGAACCGCAGAGACGCGCGGAGGGATGAGAGATGGATTCCTTATGGTGGGTGTAGCGATATCGAAACTCATAGTCGATTATTACATGACTTCAGGCCCATCGAGAAGTCTCACTGCATGAATCTATCTATCGTTGAAGGCGACTTGCTCGACCAAGATGTTGACGTCATCGTCAACGCATGGAATCGGAACATCATTCCTTGGTGGTTGCTCATACCACAAGGCGTTTCTGGAGCGATCAAAAAACGTGCTGGTCTTGCGCCATTTCGTGAACTCGGCAAACTCGGTGCAATTCCGCTCGGTCATGCCGTTGAAACATCCGCAGGGAAACTGTCATACAAATCAATCATTCATGTCGCTGGAATCAACATGCTTTGGCGATCTTCCGAACGATCCATACGCGACTCCGTACGAAACGCAATGCAAATCGTGTCGGACAAAAGATATGATTCGGTTGCAATGCCGCTGATCGGTGCCGGTTCGGGTGGCGGCAAGGCCGACAAGATTCTCACAATGATTCAAGATGAACTCCGTACAATTCACTTCGAGGGCGAGGTTGTGATCGTTCGATACCGTAAAAACGCTTGATCACCCGATACCAATCTTGTCAAACTCGACAACATGTGGTGACCCTCCGCGCGTCTCAGCGGTCCTCCGCGTCTCCGCGTTGAAACTCAACTCACGAGTTTGCACCTTCAGGGGAATGACGTCCCCCCCTCGCCGGGCGTGGTGGCAATCTTTCGCGCCAGCCGATATCTTGACGGCTCGGTAGTCCGTCCGCTTCTTCATCTTGATTTGACGACCCACGATGCGCGACTTTGAATTTGAAGCTCCGGCGACACTTGATGCAGCTGTTGCCCTGCTGGCTGAGCACAACGGCACGGCCCGTCCACTGGCCGGAGGGACTGATCTCATCGATCACATCCGCACCGAGCGATTGACGCCGGATGTGGTGATCGACATCAAGAAAATCCCCGAACTCAACATCCTCGAACATTCAGCTGACGGCCTGCGGCTCGGGGCAGCCGTGAGTTGCTCTCGCATCGCCACTGACGAGACGATCCGCCAGCAATACTCGGCTTTGGCGGATTCCGCCTCGATCATCGGCGGAATCCAGATTCAGAATCGGGCCAGCATGGGGGGTAACCTCTGCAACGCCGGTCCCGCTGCCGACTCGACCCCGTCTCTCATCGCATTGGGTGCGAACTGCGTCATCGCCGGACCGAACGGACGGCGTGAAGTTCCCGTTGAATCGTTCTGTGTGACCAAAGGCCAAACGGTCCTCGAACGTGGCGAACTCCTCGTCGAGTTCAAGTTCCCCGCACGACCGAGCGGCAGCGGCTCACACTACCGACGGTTCATCCCTCGCAACGAGATGGACATCGCTGTGGTCGGCGTCGGCGCCTCAGTCACTCTCGACGGTGACACCATCTCTGACGCCAGAGTGAGCCTCGGCGCGGTCGCGATCACGCCGCTGCTCGCCCATGAAGTCAACGACGCCCTCATCGGCAAACCGGCCACCGACGAAACCTACAAAGCCAGCGGCGAAGTCGCCCGCAGCATCATCAACCCCATCACCGACATGCGCGGCACCCGCGAGTTCCGCATCCACGTGACGGGCGTTCTCGTCGAACGTGTCCTGCGAGAAGCCGTCGCACGAGCCAAATCCTAGTCATCTAATCAACTAATCAACATGTCATCTAAACGCATCGTCACCTGTACCGTCAACGGTCGTGAAGAGTCGTTCCTCTGCAAGCCGCAACAGACGCTTCTGGAAGTGCTGCGGGATGAGCTTGACCTGACGGGCACCAAAGAAGGCTGCAGCAACGGCAACTGCGGTGCTTGCACGGTGCTGATGGACGGCAAGCCGGTCGTCAGTTGTCTCGTGCTCGCTGTCGAGTGTGAGGGCGTCGAACTGGAAACCATCGAGGGCGTAGCCGATCACGGTCACCTCGCCCCGGTCCAGCAGGCGTTCCTCGAAAACGCGGCTCTGCAGTGCGGCATCTGCACGCCTGGGTTCATCATGTCAACGAAGGCCCTCCTCCGCGAGAACCCCAACCCGTCCGAGCAGGAGATCCGCTTCTACCTCGCCGGCAACCTCTGCCGCTGCACCGGCTACGACAAGATCATCCGCGCCGTCCAGGACACCGCCGACCACAAGATTGCCTGAGGCAGTTGAGGGACGTCAGTCCATGTCCCAATGCACTTCGGAGATCAGACATCCTGACGATGAGAAGACGGGTTCATGTCGGGCAACGTCATCCACGCTGAGGCAGACGTGAAAGGGACGCGATTACAAACGGGAGTATGGTCGCATGGGGCAAAAATGGGGGGGCTATCCTGCTGGCGATCATTGCCTTCCTGATGTTTGACCTTGTGAGATGGCGTCGAACAACACACGGCAGAAGCATCAGTGATTGAATCACCGATCATCCTGAAAGACCGCTGGTTGCCTCTACGATGACGCCGATTGTTCAGCTACAATAGTCTCATCACACTCGACAACGCCGATCGGAAACCCCCTGATGACCGTCGATCAGTTGCTTCACGATGCGATGGAACTATCGCCCGATGAGCGGGCGGCGCTGGCCTATACGCTCATTGACACGCTTGACGACGCCCCGGCAACGAGTGAGGAAGTCGGTCGAGTTTGGGCCGAGGAGGTTCAACGACGACGTGAGGCGATTCGCAAAGGAGACGTGCAGCTGATCCCCTGGGACGAGGCCCGTGAACGATTGCGGAGAGATCTCGCGGAGCGTCGTTGCGGATGAATCTGCATCTCGATCCCGTTGCATATTCAGAGTTAATTGAAGCTGCCGCGTGGTACGACAGTCGTCTCAATGGACTTGGCGATGACTTTCTTGACGCTGCGAATCAAGCCATTGATGCGATTCGTTTATCTCCTGACACCGGCTCTGTTTTGGAAACACTTGACGATCCTCGTGTACGGAGAGTCTTGCTCAGACGATTCCCCTACGCCGTGATTTATGAGGTGTTTGACGATCAAGTCCATGTCCTGGCCGTGGCACACACGAGCAGAAAGCCGAATTATTGGACATCACGACGAGATGAGTCCTGAATGCGACAGGCGTCGAAGGCACCAATAATGTTGATCTCGGAGAACGATCTCATGCGAGTCCTCATGACGATGCTGACTCTCAGTCTTTCTGCGTCACACATCCACGCACAATCTCCACCCTCAGGCAATTTGATCCCACTTCAGATCGAAACCACGCTCGTACCCAGTCCTGCGGCTGTTGATGTGCTGCTGCCGCCGGGATATGAGCAGTTGACAGAACCGGTGCCTTTGTTCATCTGGTTGCATGGTGGGACGTCAGGGAAGGATTACCTTGATCGCCAATTGCGGTCACACGTCGAGAAAGCCTGGGCAACGGGGGATCTGGTGCCCTGCGTCGTAGTGGCACCCGTGACGGGAGCGTCCTTCTTCATCGATTGGCATGACGGGACCAATCAATGGGACACGTTTATCACCGGGCAGATGTTGAGCCACATGCGAGAGCGGTACAACGTCCGGCAGGACCAGGCGGGGACCGTGATTGCTGGCAGTTCATTCGGTGGGCAGGGTGTGCTGCGTGTCGCGTTTCGCCATCCCACGATGTTCGTTGCTGCTGCGGCCATGGCGCCCGGTTTTCCAGCCGTGCTCACACTCGAAGACTGGGACATCAGCTACTTCAGCGACGAAGTGATGGCAGACCATACGAGACGGTTTGGAGACCCGGTTGATCGCGAGTTCTGGCGAAGTACGCATCCTCCGACGATGGTCATCGACAACCCCGCGAAGCTGCGTGAGTCGGGTCTGCAACTCCTGATTGAAGTCGGCGATGAGGATGCGAATGGTAATTTCCGATCCGTCGAACTGCTGCATCGACTGTTGTTCGATGCCGCGATCGAACACGACTATCACCTGCACCGGGGGGCCGCCCATGTCGGCCGCTCGAAGGACTGGCGATTTCCTGAGGTCTTCCGCTTTCTTTCACGAGCATTGACCCCAACCAACGACACTGACCCCGATGTTGAGAAACACAAACTCAAAGCCATTCGTGTAGGCCGATACCGACCGAGAACGACCAACGAACTCCCCGGGACGCTAGTGGAATTTGAGAAACCCGACGAGAAGTAATCATGAACCGGTGTCGCTGGATTCGCAAGAATTCAGTTGAGTCAGTTCGCATCCGATTTCTGAACTCTTGCGAGTTCAGCTACGAAGGGATCGCGATCCGTCGCTCGAGCGGGTCGATCGCAATTAGAGAACAATGCCAATGTTTCAGAAATCTGGATTGCTCCTGTTCATGTTGTGTGGAGTTGCTCTTTGTGGGGCTGTCGCCGGTGCCGAAGAATTGCCTGCTCGACTCGGCGAGCCCTTTGTTGAGCATCTTATTGACATCGACGGTGGACACCTCTGTTGTGTGCAGCGAGAGGGGGACGGGCCGGCGTTGATGCTCATTCCGGGGACTTTCTCGGACAGCCGTGCGTTCAGTCGATTGGTGCCGCATCTTGACCAATCATTGAACCTGTTGATTGTCGAGAACCGGGGGTTGGGGAGAAGTTGGCCGCCGCCGGAATCTGGTTCGATCGAACAGTGCTGCCGTGATGCGCTGCTCATTGCTGAAGAGCGGAACCTCGACTCGATCTACATCGGCGGGCACAGTCTCGGTGGCATGATCTCGATCGAAGTCGCCCGAGTTGCTCCCGAGAGAGTGCGAGGCGTCATTTCGATTGAGGGATGGTCTCACTGGCATGCGGCCCGTGATGCTTTCGAGTACGACATGAAGTCGACGCTGAGTGAATCTCAACTGGCTGAACAGTTAGCCTATCGGCAGGACGTGCTCAAAGATTGGACTGAGGACCAACGCAAGGCCTTCGGTCTTATCTGGAGACAATGGGACGGCGAGCCTACTCTGCAAACGACGACACTCCTGATCCTGGAACTCTACGGCGACCGTGGACGAACACCTGCGACTCGCGAGCAACTGCGAATTCCTGACCGTGAGAACATTCAGCTTCGCTGGCTCAACGGAGCCTCACACTCGCTACACTACGAACGACCGCAGCAAGTCGCTGCGGCGATCAACGAGTTCATCAGTGTCTGCGAGGCACAGTCTGCTCCATGACTCTAGAACTGGTTACAAGACAATTCAGTTGTGTGGCCGGGTCTGACCAACGGGAAGGCCCGGGGCGGCGATTGCAGGGCCATCCGCTTCGCTTCTGACCCTGCCACCCTGCCAAATTCAGACGACTCAACAAAGGAGTGTCCCTGTCATGAATGATCCACAGGTCACATCATCCCCCGGTCCGTCGCCCGCGATCCTATGGACCGGTCGCGTGCTCACGCTGCTGGTATCGCTGCTGTTTGTGAACAGTGCGTACCAGAAGTTGACGACAGGTGCCAACGGGACGGAGGGCATTCCGCCGTTAGGGATTCCGCAGTCGATGATTGTGCCGCTGGGTGTGCTGGAGTTGGTCTGTGTGGCGGTCTATGTCATCCCGCCGACAGCCGTGTTGGGGACCATTTTGCTGACAGGCTACATGGGCGGAGCCATCTGCACGCATTGGCGCGTGGGGGATCCGTTTCTGTTTCAGATCGGCATCGGTGTGGTTATCTGGTTGGCGGTCTACCTGCGGGAAGAGAGATTGCGAAAGCTGATTCCCCTGAGACGATGAAATCACGATACTGCGATCAAGCTTCCCTCATTTGACTTGAATCTTGGGAAGAATCGACTTGAATACTCAACTGTCACAATTGACATGACTCCACAGAGAACCAATGTCCTCAGATAAGTCAAACAACCTTTCCGAGACGATTCCTGCAGACCTGACGTCTGGGCTCGTTGTCTTCCTGGTGGCATTGCCGCTCTGTCTGGGGATCGCGTTGGCGTCTGGAGCGCCGCTGTTCTCGGGAGTGCTGGCAGGCATCATCGGCGGACTCGTTGTCGGTGCGATCAGCGGATCTCACACCAGCGTGAGTGGACCCGCAGCGGGACTGACGGCCGTCGTTTTTGCTCAGATCGAATCCCTCGGCACGTTCGAGGCCTTTCTCTGTGCAGTGTTTGTTGCAGGGGTGATGCAGATCGCGATGGGTGTTGCCCGGGCCGGTTCGATTGCGGAGTTCTTTCCCTCCAGTGTGATCAAAGGCCTGCTGGCAGCGATCGGTGTGATCCTGATCCTCAAGCAAATTCCCCACCTGTTCGGGCATGACAGTGATCCGGAGGGCGAGATGTCCTTCCGTCAGCCGGACGACCAAACCACTTTCAGCGAGTTGTACGCCATCATTGGCGATTTGCATTGGGGCGCGGCGGTGGTCGGACTGACCTCGCTGGCCCTGCTCATCATTTATGCAAGACTCGGACTGGAGAAAAAGTTCAAAGTCCCCGCACCTCTGATCGTGGTCGTGATTGGCACGCTGATGAAGGTTGCCTACGATCAGGTGTCGCTTGGCTCGGACTGGCAGATTGACAAGTCGCACCTCGTCCAACTCCCCGTCGCGGATGGCGTCGAACAGTTTCTTGGCTTCCTGCAGATGGCTGACTTCACACAGCTCTCGAATTCCGCTGTCTACATCGCGGCGATCACAATCGCCCTTGTCGCCTCGCTGGAGACGCTGCTCAACCTCGAAGCAGTCGACAACCTCGACAAATTCCAACGCACCTCGCCGCCGAACCGCGAGTTGATCGCCCAAGGCGTCGGAAATATGACAGCCGGCCTCATCGGGGCCATCCCGGTGACTTCCGTAATCATCCGTAGTTCCGTCAACATTCACTCGGGCGGACGGACGAAAGCCGCGACCATCTTTCATGGTTGCCTGTTGCTCTTCTGCGGGATGTTTCTGCCCACGCTGCTCAATCAGATTCCGCTCTCGTGCCTGGCGGCCATTCTGCTGATGACGGGCATCAAACTTGCCAGTCCGAAGCTCGTCAAGCAGATGTGGCGCGGCGGCAAAGATGAGTTTGTTCCGTTTTTCATCACAACAGCCTCGATCGTGCTGACAGACCTGCTCATCGGCATTCTCATTGGTCTCGGCGTCAGCATCGCGTTCATCCTCTACAGCAATCTCAAACGTCCGATCAAACGCATCGTCGAGAAGCACGTCGGGGGAGAAGTGCTCCGCATCGAATTGGCGAACCAGGTCAGCTTCCTCAATCGAGCCGGCATCATTCGCGCACTCCATGAAGTCCCTGATGGGGGACACGTCCTCATCGATGCGTCCCAGTCCAATTACATCCACCCGGACGTGCTGCAACTCATCTCTGACTTCGAGGAAAAGACAGCACCCGCCCACGACATCAAGCTGAGTTTGCTCGGCTTCCGCAGAAAGTACCAGATTCAAGACAAGGTTCAGTACGTCGACTACTCCAGTCGCGACATTCAGGAGAAGATGACGCCCGCTCAGGCACTCCAAATCCTGCTCGACGGCAATGAACGCTTTCGTACCGACCAACGGCTCACGCGGAACATGAGCCATCAAGTCTCTGCGACCGCAATCGGCCAATACCCACTCGCCGTTGTGCTCAGTTGCATCGACTCGCGCACCCCCGCAGAAATTATCTTCGACATGGGCATTGGAGACATCTTCAGCGTCCGTGTTGCAGGCAATGTCATCAGTCCGAAAGTTCTCGGCAGCATCGAATACGGCTGCGCCCAGGCGGGATCGAATCTGGTGCTCGTCGTCGGACACACCCGCTGTGGGGCCGTCACCGCTGCCCTCGACCTGACAGCCACAAACACCACCGCTCTCAAGGCCACCGGTTGTGAGCATCTGGACAGTATCATCAACGAAATCGAACCCAGTATCGACAGATCTGTGCTCAGCAGCCTGCGAAAGTTCAGCCAGGATGAGAAGCAAACCCTGATTAACGACATTGCCTACCGCAACGTCCTCTACACGGTCGACATGATTCGCAGGGAAAGCAATGTTCTTCGAGAATTGGAAAACTCAGGCCGCATCGCCATCGTCGGTGCGATGTACAGCGTTGCCAACGGCAGCGTCGAAGTCGTTACTCCCACTCCGTCGAGCAGGGCGACCGACACAACAGTGTGAACGTGGGCAGCCGGAGTTCCTCACCATTTTTATGTCTGTGATGGAAATCTTCCCGGTTTTCGCGGAAGATCTCATTGAACCCTCAGGCGTGCCGGTGACTGCCATCAATCAGGAAATTTTTGCCGGCCCGAAGTAAGGTCGGTCAGTCCCCAGGCGTCAGGCTCATGCCGGAGCGTCTGAGTCTTCAGAACTCTTTCGTTTGCTCAGGTAGTGCTCGACGCGGCGGCGGGCTTCGATGGTCCAGGAGCCTGCCGGAGTGGGTGTCACTGGTTGACCCGGATCGTTCTGCAACATGCGATGCGATTTCCGCAGCCTGTGTTGAGTCGCTGCGTCGAGTTCATCTGGCAGACAAGCGTTGCCTTCAGCTGATTCTTCCAGTCGTTGAATTAAGAACGTCAGGATTCGCAATCGTGCTTTCCAGAGCCACGCCCGATCCTCCTCCTCGGCACATCGCTCCTCCAACAGCTTTTGGAGATAGCAAAATTCAGCGAGTTGGTGTGGGGCGTTCTGTGCAGAAAGATTCATGGGATGACTCCCGTCTCACTGGCACGTCGACGAGCGACCGCTCAATGACTCCCTGACTTGTGGCCCCTCATCCATCGAACACCAGACGCTTCGAGGTTCGTCGGATACACTGTTCATCAGCTTACCATCTCACCGACTACTTAAAGAGGTGTCTATGAGCCTTCGATTCCCGTGTCTCACCTGTTTTTTCCAATCGTGTGTTGTTCTCGTTGTCGTCGCTGGTACTGATCGCCTCATCGCGGAGCCGCCAGAGGCGGTGTTGTTGTGGCCGCACGGAGCTCTGGGTGCCGTGGGCGACGAGGATGCAGATCGACCGTCGATTCGGATCTATGAGGCGGATGAGCCGAATGGATGCGGGGTCCTGATCTGTCCCGGGGGCGGATACGGCGGGCTGGCGTTTGACCATGAAGGGCATCAGATTGCGAAGTGGTTCAACACGATCGGCGTGACGGGGGTCGTGCTGAAGTATCGATTGGGGCGACGTTATCAGCACCCGGCTCCGCTGAACGATGTACAGCGAGCCATCCGTTACGTGCGAACGCATGCAAAGGAGTTGCAGGTCGCCCCGAACCGCATCGGTGTGATGGGCTTCTCAGCCGGGGGGCATCTCGCATCGACTGCGTCAACCCACTTCGACGACGGCGATCCCGACGCGAGCGATCCGATCGACCGGGCGAGTAGCCGGCCCGACTTCACCGTACTGGGGTATCCGGTCATCAGCTTCAAGGAGCCGTTCACTCACACAGGATCGCGGAGGAACCTGTTGGGTGACGATCCTGATCCGAAGTTGGTCGCGTCACTGTCGAACGAAACTCAGGTGAACGAACAGACGCCGCCCGCGTTTCTGTTCCACACCTCCGAAGACAAAGCCGTACCGCCGCAGAATAGCCTCGCCTACTACGCGGCCTGCATCAAGCACGGCGTCCCCGCCGAACTCCACATCTACCAGAACGGCCCGCACGGCGTCGGCCTCGGCATCGCCGACCCAGTCCTGTTCACCTGGAAAGAACGCCTCGCCGACTGGCTGCAGACCAACAGTTTCCTCGCAAGCGTCCAGCGAGCCGAAGTCACGGGCACCCTCACCCTCAACGGCCAACCGCTCAAGTGGGGAACCATCACCTTCCAGACAGCGGACCCCTCACAAGCCCCCATCGCGGGCGATCGCATTAGCGGCGGCAAGTACAAAATCCCCGCCCACCGGGGAGCCGTCGTGGGCATCAACACGGTCACGGTCCACACCCTCGGCGACATCGCCCCCGCCCCCACCCTGATGGACGTCACCCCCCTCACGGGAGAAGGCACCCTCGCAGGCGTCGTGACGTTCGACGTGAAACCAGGCACCAACGAATTCAATCTCGAACTTGAAACCAAAACCCTCCCCGGCGTCCCCGTCCTCAGCACCGAACGCACGCCTTGACATGCCGTAGCTGGACTCGACAGAGTTCAGACCGTTCGTCCTGAACCTTTCGCAAGCTGAATTCTGGCGAATCCAGCTACGTCTGCTCTCATCGACCAGCTTGCAGTCCGTGTTTGGACAAATAGGAGTAGGTCCGCCAGAAGCGATCCCAATAGTCGTTCTCAAACGGTCGGAGTTCCGGGTATCCGGGCACAAGGCAGCCGCTGTAGACATAGTCAGCAAACCCGTCAACCGGAACCAGCCCGGCTCGTTCTGGATTCCGCGCAATGTACTCCGCCACTTCCTCAAAGGCGTTTCGATCACGCTCTTCCTCCCGGAGGACATGATCGTACGGCTGAAGTTGTAACCGTGCTCCCAGCTTCTCCAGCACCGGATTGATCTGTTTCCGGAAGTAACGCATTGCGATCCGCTGGTCACACTCTTGATCGAGACCCACCCACAACAGATGCATGTGGTCCGGCATCAAACAATAGATTGGGCAGCACAATCCGTAGCGAAAGACCGTATGCGTCAGGATCTCCCGAAACTTGTATGCGAAAATCGGAATCAACCAGCCTGTCTTCCGATCCTCCATCGTCAGTGACCAATGCACATAGGCCTGACCCCGATAGTGTTCTGACGGAAGACGTTTCAGATAGGTGTGAGGTTTGCTGACCATGAAAGTCGCTCCTTTCTCCGTACCTACTCGATCGTGGCGCTCAACTCTCGACGTTGCAAGAGTCCATAGTGCTCCCTCGTAGCTGAACTCGCCAGAGTTCAGTCACCGGCTCACGATTGATTCCTCTGAACTTTGACGAGTTGAGTGACAGGGAGGGACGGGTAGCTGGATTCGCCAGAATTCAGCCGTCGGTGCTGTCTACACCACATCGTCTGAACTCTGGCGAGTTCAGCTACTCGAAGATCGTGTCATCGGTCCCAGGGCATGCGGCCGTAGAGGTCGGTGCGGGTGGGTTCGGTCGAGACCCAGGCGGTGGGTTGGACGTCGCTGGTCTCCGGGAGGATGTCGCTGAGGGGGATCACCTTGACGGGGCAGGGGGGCCAGTCGTGGTCGAGGACGATCAGCAGGTCCCAGTCGTGGGCCGGGCGGTCTCGGAAGTCGGAACTGTGCAAAGCGAACGTGATGCGGAGTTGATGCCAGCGGTTGCGGAGCCAGCGGACGTCGACGGGGAGACCGGAGGGTGTCGCACCTTCAGGAGACTGACGTCCCCCGCTCGCCATTACGCGACGGCTTGCGTCTCGTGCAGCAGTGACAAACAAGCCATGCGGATGAAGAGGCCGTTGGTGACCTGGTTGAGGATCACAGAGTGATCGCCATCGGCGACTTCGGGAGTGATTTCGACACCGCGATTGATGGGACCGGGGGCGAGGATCAGGACGTCGTCTTTCGCTCGCCGCATGCGTTCGCTGGTCATGCCGAACAGGTGGGCGTACTCCGCGATCGACGGAAAGAAGGCACCACGTTGTCGCTCGAACTGCACGCGGAGGAGGTTGACACAGTCGGTTTCGGCGAGGACGTCCTCAAGGTTGTGTGAGACTTCGACGCCCAACTGGTCGATGTGCGGCGGGATAAGAGTGGCCGGTCCACAGACGATCACACGGGCTCCGAGTTTCTTGAGACCCCAGATGTTCGAGCGGGCAACACGGCTGTGCAGAATGTCGCCCACGAGGGTGACTGTCAGTCCTTCGAGCGAGCCTCGCTTCTCGCGGATGGTGAAGATGTCGAGGAGTCCCTGTGTGGGGTGCTCGTGTGTGCCGTCACCCGCGTTGAGGACGTTGCAGTTGAGGTGCCGCGAAAGGAGCAGGGGGGCACCCGCTGATTTGTGCCTCACGACCATGATGTCGACGCCCATCGATTGGATGGTGAGAGCCGTGTCGATGAAGGTTTCGCCCTTCGACAGGCTGCTGCCCGAGGCGGTGAAGTCGACCGTGTCGGCACTGAGTCGCTTGGCTGCGAGGCTGAAGCTGGTCTTGGTGCGAGTCGACGGCTCAAAAAATAGATTGGCGACCACGCTGCCGCTGAGGACGTTCGATTTGGGTTCCCCCTGTTCGGCCCGCTGTTTGAAGTCGGCCGCGACATCGAGAATTCGCGTGATTTCCTCGGCGGAGAGGTCCTCCAGAGCGAGCAAATGACGCCGCGTCCATGGAGCGGGTTCGGTCTGACGAGTCATGCACACACCGGATGTTGGCGACCAATACGACAGGAGGAAAGCTCCATTGCCAGCGTCGAATCTAACGCGGATGGGAGAGGCAATCAACAGGCGAGAGGCCACATCTCTGAGGGACTGCCATCGTCAGCAATTGCGACGATGGCACGATCTGAGATTTCCTTCAGATCAGCGCTTGACAAGGTTGGACTGAATCCATTATCGAAGCTCGCAAGAGTGCTATTCCTCTGATACAGGCGCAACTGATTAGACGATTCATAGAGGATGTCGAAATGTTATTGGCCCCCACCGAGATCGACCATATCGTGACCAACCAGTTGGGCAAGACTGACTCACCGGAGTTCGCAATGACTCCCGAGCAGGATCGGCCCTTCTGGTGCGTCGCTGAAGACGATGACGAATTCGATGATGATGACGAATTCGACGACGACGACGACGATGATGATGAGTTCGATGACGACGACGACTTTGACGACGACGAATTCGACGACGAGGACGACGATCTCGATGATGACGAAGACGAGGAGGAGGACGACGATCTCTTCGACGACGACGATGATTTCTGAGTCACTCCACTGTTGAATGATCAGAGAGAACGTCTGATCGACAGGCGATATCGCGCGCCGGCCTCACGATCTGTGATGTCGGCGTACTTTGCTTTGGGGGCAGGGGTTGACCGCAGGCGGTGGCCCTTCGATCATGCCTCTTTCCGATGTCGATAGTCTTCTCCCGCGAGTCGCTCCATGTTTCAAAAGGTTGATGAGGCCCGGTTTGTTGAAGGCGAGCATGAGATGCTGCGTCTGTGGAGCGAGCGGGACGTGTTCCGGCGGCTGCTCGATAAGAACGCGGGCGGGCCGAAGTGGTCGTTCCTGGATGGGCCCATCACAGCCAATAACCCGATGGGTGTGCATCATGCGTGGGGGCGGACTTACAAGGACGTCTATCAGCGATACCGGGCGATGACCGGGCATGAGTTGCGGTATCAGAATGGCTTTGACTGTCAGGGGCTGTGGGTCGAGGTCGAGGTCGAGAAGGAAATGGGCCTGGGGACCAAGACGGCCATCGTCGAGCAGGGGATCGACAAGTTCGTTCATGAATGCAAGAAGCGGGTGCTGACGTTTGCAGCGAGGCAGACGGAGCAGTCGGTCCGCCTCGGCTACTGGATGGAGTGGGACGATCCCGAGGAACTCCGCAAGCTGGCATCGCACATTGGTGATGAGGAGACGCTGACACTCCAGACGCCGAAGGGCGAAACCGCAAGCGGATCGGCGGAGGAACTGACCGCGCGGCTGGGTAACCCGCAGTGGGGCGGCAGCTACTTTACGTTCTCGACCGAGAACAACGAGACGATCTGGACGTTCCTCAAGAAGTGCTTCGAGCGGGGCAAGATCTACCTCGGCCACGACGTCATGCCGTGGGGCGGCCGCGCGGGCAGTGCGTACTCACAAATGGAGATCGCCGACGGCCGCAAGCTGACGACGCACCGCTCGTGCTTCGTGCGGTTTCCGTTGATCGAGGAGCAGGATGGCACCACGGAGACAAGGAGACACGGAGGCGTGCCGGAGTATTTGCTGGTGTGGACGACGACGCCTTGGACGCTCACGTCGAACGTCGCGGCGGCGGTGAATCCGGATCTGGAGTATGTGCGGGTGAAGGCACAGACTCGGGGGGATGAGGAGCCGGCGTACTACTACTTCGCCAAGGAGAACCTCGAATTCAAACGGCTGGAGCGGGAGTTCAAGGAAGGCTTCGGTCGCCCGGAATGGCAGTGGCCCGACGGCCTCGACAAGTTGAAGACGATCTCGCAGATCTTCAAAGAGCAGGGGAAGTACAAAGTCGACGGTACCGTCAAAGGCGAAGAGATGATCGGCTGGCGATACGCGGGTCCGTTTGATGACCTTGACGCTCAAAACCAGCCTACAGGATACCCCGATCGCACAAGCCAGCTCCAGATCTATGCAGACCGGTGGTCTCAACCTTCGTTTACGCGCGAACAACTTGCAAAAGACGCGAAAAAGCTCACGACCGCAGTTTCGCTCGACGATGCACCGCAGGTTCCCAACTCACTCGTTGAAGATAAAGCTCTTACTGCGATCGACGAACAACAAGACTGGATCGACAAAAAACTGCGGACTGAATGGAGAGACAAGTTAGAGGAAGGACCAAAGCTGATCAGCGGCTTATTGGAAGCTGCGAAGTCTGTCGGCATCCTTACATCACGACTAGTTGATTATGACACCAATTTCAGTGAACTCGATCGTGCCCTCCGAAATTTGGGCATGGAGACGGCGTTCGCTCGTGACTGGAGAGCTCTTGTCGCAGCAAACGAATCAACCCTTACTGTTGGAACCACGTTAAAGCATATCTATTCGGTCCAACCGAAATCTGAAGAGGGTCGTCAAGCATTGCAAGAATGGGTTGGGGAAGCACAACCTAATCTCACTCCAGAACTGATCAATTCTCTGTCACTTGCGATCGAGCGTGTATTTCACTCACTAGAGACAGAGTTAGGGTCAATACTTTTCAAGAGTGGGGCTGAAGCGCATCACGTAATCGATGGTGGTCGCGATTTCAAAGGAAATCCACACGTTGTTGCTGGCGAAGGTACTGGAATAGTCCACATTGCACCCGGCTGCGGTGACGTCGACAATCAAATTGGTCAATCGATTCGACTGCCGGTGATTGCACCTTTGTCAGAGGATGGATCATACGGCCCAGGGTTCGATGATCGTTTCACTGGACACACTGCCGTTGATCCAGCGACAGCGGATCTTGTGTTCGAGCAGCTCAAGGAGAAGGGACACTTCGTCTACGTTGAGGAGTATCCGCATGTTTATCCGCATTGTTGGCGGACGGGGGAGGAGCTGGTCTTTCGGCTGGTGGATGAGTGGTTCATCAATATGGACTGGCGGGAGGAGATCAAGGACGTTACGCGGGCCATTGAGTGGTTGCCGGAGTCGATTCAGGGGCAGGACCGGGAGGTCGAGTGGCTGTCGACCATGCGGGACTGGATGATCTCGAAGAAACGGTTCTGGGGACTGGCGCTGCCGATCTGGGTCAACCCGAACGATGCGAGTGACTTCGAGGTGATCGGGTCGCTGGCGGAGCTCAAGGAGCGGGCGGTCGAGGGGTGGGACGAGTTTGAGGGGCACACACCGCACCGTCCGTGGATCGATGTGGTCAAAATCAAGAGCGAGAAAACGGGAGCCGTGCTGACGCGGGTCGAGGACGTGGGCAACCCGTGGCTCGATGCGGGGATCACGCCGTTCTCGACGATGGGGTATCGCGAACAGCCCGACATGTGGGAGCAGTGGTACCCGGCGGACTTTGTGACCGAGTGCTTTCCCGGTCAGTTCCGCAACTGGTTCTACTCGCTGCTCGCCCTCTCGACGATGATGAGACATGGCGAAACGGACAAGCCTGAGGAGAAGCGGCCGTTCAAGACGCTGTTGGGGCATCGACTCGTGATGGACGAGACGGGTCAGCCGATGCACAAGTCGGACGGCACGGCCATCTGGTTCGAGGAGGCGGCGGAGCAACTCGGCGTCGACACGTTGCGTTGGATGTACCTCGCCCACAACCCGGCGAGCGACCTCCGCTTCGGGACACGTCACCCCGACGAACCGGTCACGCTCAACACACCGGAGGGACCGATCTCCGAAACAAAGGAAGGACTGCCGACGGTCAAGGTGACGAGCAAACCGGCGGACGATATCCGCCGTCAGGTGCTGATCCCGCTGTGGAACAGCTATGCGTTCTTCGTGAACTACGCAGTCGCGGATGAGTTTGCCCCAACACTGGAGCAGGTACCACTCGCAGACCGCCCGGAGATCGACCGTTGGATTCTCTCACGATTGCAGGAGTTGATCGGCACGGCTCACGAGTCGTTCGAGGCGTATGACGTTGCGACCTTTGTGGCGGCTGCGACGACTTACATCGACGATCTGTCAAACTGGTACATCCGCCGCAACCGCAGGCGGTTCTGGCGGTCAAAGGATGCAAGCGACACCGACAAGACGGCTGCGTATCAGACGCTGCACGAGGTGTTGTTGACACTCACGAAGTTGTTGGCGCCGTGTGTACCATTCATCACCGAGCGGATGTACGGGAATCTCATCGGGGACACAAGCCCACGGGCTACGTCCCGTGGGTCGAACGCGGGTGAGTCATCGGTCCCACGGGGCGTCGCCCGTGGGCTTGGGGGGGAACACTCTGACTCTGTGCATTTGTGTGAGTATCCGTCAATTGATGAGTCAAAACTCGACCTGGAACTCAATCGCAAGACGGCGGACGTGCAAACGCTCGTGCGATTGGGGCATCGACTGCGTGAGTCGGCTGAGTTACGGGTGCGGCAGCCGCTCGCGGAGTTGCAGTTTGCAGCGAGCGACGCTGCACAGGCATCGGCTCTTGAACAATCGGCGGACATCATCGCGGATGAGTTGAATGTGAAGATGGTCACACGTTCGGAGAATCTTGATGACCTTGTGAGCTATTCGTTCAAGCCGAACTTGAAGACACTCGGACCGAAGTACGGGAAACTACTCGGAGTGATCCGCAAGGAGTTGCCGGAGATGGACGGAGCGTTGCTCGCGCCGCTGCGAAACGGCAAGCCGGTGACGATCACGCTGGGCGGCGAAGAGGTGACGCTCGAACCGGACGATGTGCTGGTGAGTACGGAGCAGGCGAGCGACTGGGCCAGCGGCGACGACGGCGGCATTCAGGTTGCCCTCTCGACGACTCTCACGCCCGCACTCATCCGCGAAGGCATGGCCCGCGACTTCGTGCGGCACGTGCAACAGGCGCGCAAGGACGCCGGGCTAGTGATAACTGACCGGATTCGCATCTTTTACTTCACGAGTGATGCGGATGTGCAAATCGCCATTACTGAGCATGAAGAATCAATACAGGCGAGTACGGGGTGGAAAGACAAAGGCGTGTTGCGGCCCACTGATATCGACGAATGGTCGGAATATATTCGGACGGAGACACTTTCAGATTCGATCACCCATACAACAGCGAAAGACGTGCCGGTCGAACCTGTGACAATTGGCGAATCACAAGTGGCGATTTGGATCAAGCCCGCCTAATATTGTCCTGTCGCACATCCTCCGAGGTGGAGTATAATTCTTCATTGATAGGTGGCGACGATCTCCCTCAGACAATCGAACGTCGATGACCAGTCCCGCGAAACAAGCCCTTGTTGAACTCGCTGAGCAGTTGCCCGAAGACTGTTCATGGGACGAGGTGATGTCACAACTGTATGTGCGTCAGAAGATCCAGCAGGGTCTCGCTGAAGTTGAGGCTGGACGCGTCGTGTCACACGAGGAAGTTTTCGCTGAGTACTCTGACGTCAGAAGAGTCTCAATTTGAGACTCAAGGCATCTCTGAAGTGCAGACCTTGGTTGGTAGCGGCGTCGATGTTCATGTGATCGCTCCTCAACATCGGGTCGTGTTTCGACCCTGAAAGGGTCTCATCTCGCAGCCCAGGGTCGTGAGCGTAGCGAGCGCACCCTGGGATCGAGGCTCAGGAGAGAGGTCAACCCCAAAGGGGTTGCATACGTCGAGCATGAATTGCGCTCAACCCGATATTTATGTGGAACCCCTTTGGGGTTCTCCGAATGCCGGGGTCGATGCCCAGGGTGCGCTCACACAGTGAGCGACCCTGGGCTGCGAAATTAGACCCCTACAGGGTCGAGTGTCTTTGCAAACCGACATCCACTGCACTACCACCTGCACTACCACCAATGAGCATCTCCATTCGTGATATCTGAGGTGGCAGTCCGGCTGCGTATCGTGTCGGTGGAGATTCGGTATACTGGCTGAGACGATCCAAAACACTGGTCAAAACCTCTCCCCCCGGAACCATCTCGACTGACTCATGAGCACACTTCTCATTCGTGGGGGTCGCATTGTTGATCCGGCTTCGAGTCGGGATGCGTTTGATGATTTGCTGATTGTGGATGGTCGCATTGCGGAGCGGGGCATCTCGTTGGAGGACGCGGATGAGACAATTGATGCGGGGGGAATGATTGTCTGTCCCGGGTTGATCGATGCGCGCGTGTCGCTGCGGGAGCCGGGGTTCGAGGAAGACGAGACGATCGAGACCGGGACGGCGGCGGCTCTGGCGGGGGGCTTTACGACCGTCGGGTGCATGCCGGATACGGAGCCGCCGGTCGATACGCGGGCGGCGGCGGAGTTTGTGTCGCGTCAGGCGGAGCGGGCGGACAACTGTCGAGTCGTGCCTTTGGGGGCGGTCACGAAGCGGCATGCGGGTGAAGAACTGGCGGAGATGGCACAGCTCGTCGATGGCGGTGCCGTGGCGTTCACCGATGGCAAACAACCGATCGCCAACTCCGAGGTCATGCGGCGGGCTTTGCAGTATGCAGGGATGCTCGATCGACCGATCCTGCATCATCCGCAAGTGCCACAATTAGTCGCTGATGGTGTGATGCACGACGGCTTTTACTCCACCAAGCTCGGGCTGCAGGGGATGCCCGCAGCGGCGGAGGAGATCATGGTCCGCCGGGACATCGCGCTCGCCGAGTTGACGGGCAGCCGTATCCATCTGATGGGGGTGTCGTCGAAGAACAGTGTGGACGAGATTCGGCAGGCGCAACAGCGGGGCATCGCGGTGACGGCGGACGTGACGCCGCATCACCTCGCACTCACGGACGCCTGCCTGGAGAATTACGACTCCAACTACAAAGTTGATCCGCCCCTGCGGACACAGCAGCACGTCGACGCACTGATCGATGGTCTGCAGGACGGCACGCTCGACCTGATCTGTTCGGACCATCAACCGTGGGCCTCAGAGAAGAAGGATCTGGAGATCGACTTGGTGCCGTTTGGCATCGTGGGATTGGAGACACTGATCCCGATTTGCATTGAGTCGCTGCTGGAGCCGGGTCACCTCACATGGCTGCAACTGATCTCAAAGCTGACCGTTGGTCCTGCAAAACTGTTGGGTCTGAAGTCTGGGACACTCACGCCCGGCGTGGTCGCTGACGTGACAATGATTGACCCGTCAGCCGAGTGGACGATCGATGCGACCAAGTTCCGCTCAAGGAGTCGCAACACGCCCTTTCATGGCCGTACCGTGCGGGGCAGAGCGGTGGGGACGATCGTGGGGGGCGAGGTGCGGTATCGGCTGTGAAGGCTGAGAATCCGTCAGAGGTCGTCTTCAGTCAGATCGCGCTGGGCGTGGTGACGAACGGCATGGACGACCACACGATTTTGACGAATTGTAAAGACGATGCGGTGTGTCGGTCGGCTGCCCAACCCAAAGTGCAGCTCTCGCAACGGGATCAGGATGTCGACGTCTTCACGAGCAATCGTGCAGCGATCTGGATTCGTTTCCAAAGTTTGAATCGCCGCCACGATGCCATTGTACCAGCGGTCGGCTTCGTCAACTGAGCGATTCTGTTCCCACCAGTCGGCAGCTTGATTGAGTTCTCGTTCAGCCCGAGTGGTTAACACGACCTCATAGGTCATGTCGAGTATCCTCGCTCGCGGCGCATCTCGTCAACGATCACGGAGAGTGGCCGAACACGTCCGGCTTCCTCGTCAGCGATGCTTTCATGGATCGCTGCCACAGAATCTCGGTGCTCCTTCTGGATCGCCTGCCAGCGCCGAAGACATTCTTCTAAAGAGGTCGATCCATTCTCATCGCCGAGTTGAGTTTCGGCGAATTCATGAAAATCATCGAGTTCGGTTCGTGTGAATCCCATGGGGCACCTCTACGATTGAGAACGACACCATCATAACGCGGTGAAGGTGGACGTGCGAAACCGCGAGCGGGGTTACGCAGCCTTGCCGAGGATGAGGCAGGCGTTGTGGCCGCCGAAGCCGAAGCTGTTGGTCAGCACACGGTCGATCGGCATCTCGCGGGCATCGTGGGGGATGTAGTCGAGATCGCAGGCTGGGTCGGGGTTATCGAGGTTGATCGTCGGTGGGGCGATCTGGTTTTGCAGAGCGAGGACTGAGATTACGAACTCGACGCCGCCGGAGGCTCCGAGCAGATGGCCGATCTGGCTCTTGGTGCTGGAGACGGGCATCTTCTTGACGTGTGAGTCGAAGACCGTTTTGATGGCGATCGTTTCTGCGATGTCGCCCAGAGGTGTGCTGGTGCCGTGGGCGTTGACGTAGCTGATGGTTTCGGGATCGAGCTTGGCGTCGCGAAGGGCGGCCCCCATGGCTCGGGCGGCACCGCGGCCTTCGGGGTCGGGAGCCGTCATGTGAGTACCGTCGGCTGACATGCCGTAGCCGTACATCTCAGCGAGGATTTCCGCACCGCGAGCTTTGGCGTGTTCGTACTCTTCGAGGATCACGATGCCCGCTCCTTCGCCCAGGACAAAGCCGTCGCGGTCTTTGTCAAAGGGACGGGATGCGGACTGGGGGTTGTCGTTGCGAGTCGACAGGGCCTGCATGCGACCGAAGCCGGAGACGCCCATCGGGGTGATGGCTGCTTCGCTGCCGCCGGTGACCATGACATCTGCCATGTCGTTCTGGATGAGCTTGTAGGCGTCGCCGATCGCATTAGTGGCGGACGCACAGGCAGTCGCAACCGCACTGTTGGGTCCACGCAGTCCCCAGTGGACCGAAATATTCCCGCTGGCGGCGTTGACCATCAGCTTGGGGATCATGAACGGGGAGACGCGTGACGGACCTTTGTCGAAGAGTTGAGCGTGATTGGATTCGATCTCACTCAGCCCGCCGATACCGCTGCCGACGAGGACGCCGTTGCGGTAGGGGTCGCCTGCCTGGAAGTCGATGCCTGATTGCTCGATCGCTTTGTGGGCAGCCACGAGCCCGAAGTGCACAAAGCGGTCGATCCGCTTGAGCTCCTTCGGGGACATATCAATATGGTCACCGGGCTGAAAACCCTGGATCTCGCCGGCGAACTTCACTTTGAAGGTCGCCGGGTCGAACCGGGTAATCGGACCGATCCCGCTTTTGCCGGCACACAGCCGGTCCCAGAACTCTGGTACGTTACATCCCAACGTGGAGACGACGCCCAGTCCCGTCACAACGACGCGTCTGCCCATGGGCTACGACTTCTCCTCGATGTACTCGATGGCATCGCCAACGGTCTGGATTTTCTCGTAATCGTCATCAGGGATGCTGATGCCGAAATCGTCCTCGAAGGCCATCACCAGCTCGACCACGTCGAGCGAGTCGGCTTTGAGGTCGTCGACGAACTTGCTTTCGCGACTGATCTCTTCCTTCGGGACGCTGAGCTGTTCGCTCACGATGGCTGTGACTTTTTCTTCCGTTCCCACCAGACTCTCCTTCTTCGCAGCGAATTGTCGTCTTGATTCATGCAAATTGACACAACTGCGGACCTGCTTGGCAGTTGAGAGAGAAGCTGAGCATTTTGCCCTCCTGTGCCTCCCTCGCCCCTTGGTCCTATCGTGGTGCCACCAGCGAAGATATAGCGGCTTTGAGGGATCGTGTAAACGGCAAAGGGGGTCAACCTCTCAATCCGCACGAGTTGCCTAGAATCCCGTGGTTTGTCAGGCGGAAACATTGCCGTCTTAACTGCCTGGCTTGATGCGATGACTGAGTTCTCGTTTGAAGTCCTGTGAGTCTTCGTGATGTAAGCCGGTTAACCTCGGTCGTGATTGCAACACGTGTAACCTGCAAGGTTTGAGCGGCCTTGGACCAGATTCGACAGATGAATTGGCATCCGGTCTGAGGCATCGGGTATCCTTGATGGGGTGTATCCGCCCTCCTGTGGAACGGTTTGATGTCTGCACAGTCGTTGCACGTCGATCCAGTTCCACAATAGCGACCCTGCGTCGTCCTGCCCGCATCCCGTCTGACTCGTTGACCAAACCTGTTGATTGGTCACAAGTCGACGGATTGTCATTTCCAGAGTTGAGACCAAACTCTGAACCTGAAGGCTCCGAGAATGTTTGCTTTCCGACACAGTCTCCCCGCGTTGTTTGTCTGTTTTGCCTGTCTGCTGCCGACTGCTGCGTGGGGACAGGTCACAGACGCAGCGTCCGAATACGACCGTCTGCTCGACCCGGCGATCGCGAGTAGTCTGCAGTTGACCGATGAACAGAAGGCATTGTTGACAGCGGTCATTCAGCAGCGGGACGCGGCACTGGCGGAGGCTCCTGAAGATCAGAAGGCCTCCGTCGCTGCCGAAGCGGCCTCGAATCTTGCCGAGATCCTGACCGACGAGCAGCGGTCGCTGTTCGACTCGTTGTACCGCAAGCGACTGCAGTTCAACTTCCAGTATGCGAAGTGGTCCGATGTGCTGGAGTGGATCGCGGATGAATCGGGACTGTCCCTCGTGCGAGATGCACCGCCCGCCGGTCAGGAAGCGCCGCCGACCGGGACCTTCAATTACACGGACACCAAAGAGTATTCCCCGATCGAGGCGATCGACCTGTTGAATGGTTGGTTGCAGACGAAAGGGTTTGCCCTCCTCCGCCGCGACCGACTTCTGATGCTGGTCGACCTGTCGAACGGATTGCCGAAGGGTGTCGTGCCGCGTGTGACCGTGGAGGAGTTACCCTTGCGCGGCCGGTTTGAGCTAGTCAGCGTGTTGCTTCCGCTGGAAGGTCGTGCGCCGGACGCGGTGATGACGGAGATTCAACCGCTGCTCGGCAGCCATGGAGACGTCGAGTCTTTGCCTGCGAACAAGCAACTGCTCCTGACAGACACCGCTGGTAATCTCATGGTGATTCGCAGCATCGCCATGGGCGTGCCCGTGCCGCCCGGTCCGAAACCGGCACCGCCTGAACCGCCAAAGCCCGTGATGGAGGTCATCCCCTTCGAACATGCGAACCCCGGCAAACTTGAGGAGGTGCTCAAGCAATTCGTCGGCGGCACCGTGCTCGTCGACAGCGAGGCACGTCAGATCACCATTGATGCAGTCCCCGATCAGATCGCGAAGGCCAAGTCGATCCTCGCCCAACTCGAAGAGAATCAGGGACCGGGACAACAGCCGCGACTCGATGTCTATCCCGCTCCCCAACGCAATCCAAACGAGGTGCTCAACACATTGCAAATGGTTGCCCCCGGCTCGAGTGTTCGGATCGACAACCAGACGCAGCAACTGCAAGTCTGGGCGACTCCTGAGCAACAGGCGATCATCGTCGCCACGCTCGACAAGCTGGGCGGGGAGACGACGACGGACCGTGGTGACAGACAGCTACAGATTTATTCCATCACGGGCATGACCCCCGAAGCGGCAGCCGAGGCACTGCGAACCGTGATGCCCCGGTTGCAACTCACCGTCGACACGACCGGCAAGCGACTGGTCGTGTTCGGTTCACTGGCCGAACATCGTGCGGTCGCCTCGCTGGTCGAACAAGTGTCACGCCAGCCGCAGGGGCCGAGTGTCCCCACATTGCAGGCATACCCGATCGATCGCGGGGTCGACTCTTCACTCGTCTCGTCGGTCATCACGGCGGCCGTCCCGCAAGCGGTCGTCACACCGGATGCCGCACAAAACCGATTGCTCGTCGTTGCCCCGGCAGGTGAGCATGCACGGATCGCCAAGCTCGTTGAACAAACCGGGCAAGGCGATCCGACCAACAAGCGTTCGCTCGTTGCGTATCCGGTCGACCGCAACGTTGACACATCCCTCATCAATTCATTGCTGTCATCGCTCGTGCCCGAAGCGACCGTGAATGTCGACAGCACTCAGAACCGTATGATCATCGTGGCGTCGGAGACAGACCACGAGCGAATCGCCGAGATCCTTCGTCAGACGGCTCAGGATGCACCGTCGTCCCGCCGCACATTGATCGCGTACCCGATCGACCGTGCTCTCAGCCTCGATACGGTGACGTCGCTCCTGACGAACGTTGTGCCGCAAGCACAGGTGACACAAGACGCGACCAATCAGCGGCTGATCGTGATCGCGACTGAGACAGACCACACGCAGGTCACGAGTACAATCGAACAGATGTCGCGAGATGCGGGTGTCTCACTGCCGGAGTTGAAATTCTATTCGCTTGAGAACCTCGACGGGTCACAGGCGACGTCGATCCTGCAACCACTCGCGCCGTCGGCTTCGCTGTCGTTCGATCAGGCGTCGAATCGACTGACTGTCACCGCCTCGCCGCGCGATCACGAGGTGATCACCGAGACACTCGCCAAGTTGGCAGAAGTCTCGACCGATCGTGAGGAGCCGTCGCTCAAGGTGTACGACGTCACGCCGACGCAGAAGTCGCGTTTCAACTCGCTGTCCGCCAGCCTGTCCCCTCAACTGCCTCAGATGCAAAACCTGGGCGGTGACGAACCGGATCAACTTGCGCTGTGGGCGACAGCGTCCGAACACGTGGTCATCGAGCAGATTCTGGAGCAGCTCAAACGTGAGATCCCGGCGGAGATGAAGACGCGGCTCGTCGTCTACCCGTTGCTCAAGGTCGACGCTGCCAGCACGGTTGAGGTCCTGCAACCGCTCTTCCCCGATGCCAAGATCACGGCGGACTCCAAGGTCAATCGCCTGCACATCTTCGCCAAGCCGGCTCAGCACGAAACGATCAAGCAGGCGATCGAGCAACTCGACACCGACGTGCCGACGGCGACCGAGATCAAACTCCTGTCGTATCCCACCAAAGGGATGACACAAGGAGTCGCGACGCAGATGATCAATCAACAGTTCCCGAACCTGACGGTCATCGCGGACACCACGGCTGATGCGATCATCGTTCAGGCCCTTCCGCGTGAACACCAGCAGATCGCCCAACTCCTCGATGATCTGAAAGCCGCCTCGCCTCAAATGACCGAGCGGCGAATGGTCATCTATCCCCCCGTCCCCGGCGATCCGGGCACGGTCCACGGATTCTTTCTCTCGTCCTTCCCCAATGCCCGCGTGTTCGTCGACCCGTCGACCCGCCGCATGACGGCCTTCGCATCTGACGAGGAACATGAGCAGATCCGTCAGGCAATCGAGGACATGGTCACCGACGATACGCAGGACGTCGCCCTCAAGACTTACGACCTCAAAGGGATCGAACCGAGCACGATCTCCAACCTGTTGAATCAAGTGTTGACCAATCCTCGCTTCGCCGTCAGCCCCGACGCTCGACGCATGGTCGTGTGGGCGCGCGAGGCCGAACATCAACTCGTCGACAATCTGGTCACCGACCTCAACAGCGACTCGTTGCGACCGAACGTCACACTCAAGACTTACGACATCGAAGGGGTTCCACAGTCGACAATCTCGTCGATCATCGGACAAGTCCTCACCAGTCCGAAGTACGCCTTCAGCCCGGACGGTCGCCGCTTGGTCCTCTGGGCCGAGGACGAGGAACATCAACTTGTTGACGGGATCGTCAGCAATTTGACCGACGACGAATTTCGTGCAGAGAATGGTCAATTGGCCGTGTTCAACGTGCAACCACTCGGCACATCGGCTGCCCGCACACTGCTCTCACCGATCGTGCCGAGTGTGACCTTCACCGACTCGCCCGATGCCACTGCATTGCTTGCATGGGTCGACGAGACCGACCGTAAACGTATTAGCGAGACACTCGCACAAGTGATCGCCGACAAGGGTCTCAGCGGTCAGCGTGAGCTGAGAATCTATGACATCTCCAAAGTGGGCGGAGCCAAGGCTCAACAAGTGCTCGCGACCGTCGTCCCCGGCACGCCAATGACGCTCCCCGACGGAGACAGGACGCTCGTTGTTATGGCGCGTGAGGATGAGCATGAGAGAATCACCGCAGCACTCCAGAAGTTGTCCGACGAAGGACCGTTTCAGGAAGACCGGACGATGGAACTTTATTCGATCCGCGATCTCGGCCCGAATATCAGCAGCGTCATCAGCACACTCGTCCCTCACGCCAGCATCAACGCGGGTCCCGTCGGCGATCAACTCGCAATCATCGCCACGGCGGATGAGCACGTGCAGGTCAAAGCCCTAGTCGATCGTATGTCGCAAGCGAAAAGATTCCGCCCGACATCAACTGTCACTTACGAACTTGGCCGAGCCGACCCGGACGCCGTTCGCCAGGCGTTGGCACCTTTCATCAACAACGATGTCCAGATCAGTGTCGATCCCAATACCCGCCGCATCTACGTGCGAACTTTCGCCGACAGGCAGGACCGGCTGGCAGGTGTCATCCAGCAAATGATTCAGCCACCCGCTGATGATCAGGAACTGGTCACGAGAACCTATCGCACCAACTCAGGTGACGCAGACGAAGCGGTCCAAGTCCTGCAGGCCCTGATGCCGGATGCGACCTTCGTGCGAGACGGCAATGCCCGCATTCTGGCGGCCACCGCAACCGTCAAACAGCAGGAGACGATCGCCTCCATCATTGAAGAGATGCGAACCAAGAGTGAAGGGGACGATGGACTGACACCCGTCACGTACCCGCTCAAGACGGCTGACCCCGATGCGACTCTCCAGACGCTCGCCCAACTGTTCTCGCAGACTCCCGATGTCGCCTTCACACTGGATCGGCCATCACGAACGCTCGTCGCGATCGCGATGCCCGCCCAACACGAGAAGATTCGCACGCTGATCACGCAATTGGAGTCCACATCTGATCAGAGTCCCGGTCGTCTTCAAACGCGAACGTATCGCATGCAAGATGGTGAGGCGGACGAAGCTCAGCAGGTTCTCCAGGCACTCATGCCGTCTGCAACCATCATCACCGACGACAACCGCAGAGTCCTCGCTGCGACCGCGACCGAGGCTGAACACCAAATGATCGGCTCCGTCATTGAGGAGATGCGTTCTCAGACCGGAGGTGAGGGGGGCTTGCAGCCAGTGACCTATCCGCTCAGAGTGACCGATCCACGAGACCTCCTGCGTGCCCTCGAGGATCTGTACGCAGATTCGCGTGACGTCTCCCTCTCCGTCGACCGGGGGACACGCACCCTCGTCGCCATCGCGAGACCCGAACAACACCAGACGATCAAGGCACTCGTCGAACAACTGGATTCAGTCCGCAAAGACGATCAGGGACGGACCATGCAGGTCTACAAACTCCGGCAGACCGACAGTGGCGCAGCCATCAACATGGTCGAAGACATGCTCGACCGCATCGATCCCGAAGCCAGTGTGACCTTCAACGAACGCACGCGGCAACTCGTCGTCACAACGATCCCCGAAGGACATCTGCAAGTCAGTGAACTGTCCCTCCGCATTGGTGAGCGTGACCAGAAGGATGTCGAAGTCTTTCAGCTTGAATACCTCGACCCGTTCGACGCCATGATGGCGATCGACACAGTCTACTCCGACGAGGACACGGACGATGCCGACCTACCACAGACGCAGATCAACGACGACTCGCAGCAGCTCATCGTGCGAGCGACGACTGAGCAAATCGCACAGATCCGTTCATTACTCACGAAGATGGGCGAGCCCTCATTGGCGACCGGAGCCCAGGGCGGGCGTCGCAATCTGCGTGTGATCCCGATCGATGGGAACGTCGATCAAACACTCGAGCGGATCCAGAAGTTGTGGCCCGACATCCGCCGCAACCCGATCCGCATTCTCGAACCGGGTTCATTGAAACAGCCTGTCGACCCAGAGACCGTCCCCGTTCCTCCCGCCGGCGTTGAAGGTGTGCAGTATCGACCTTTGCGTCAAAGAGACACAACTCCTTCAACAGCCGTCCAGGCACATACGCCTCGTTTCGCGACGGAACTGATCGACGGCACCATCCCCGTCGCGTTTCTACAAGATGATGAAGAGGAGACTCCGAACGACGAACCAAAGGCTCCACCGATCGTCATCATTCCCGGTACTGATCGCATCACGATCGCGTCGGAAGATGTCGAAGCTCTGAACCAGCTGGACACACTGCTCCGATCACTCCTCTCCACCGGTCGCCCCCGACGCGGTCGTGACTTCACAGTCTATGCGCTGGAGAACGCGGGCGCCACACTCGTCGCTGAGACACTGAGAGAGTTCTTTGACAACAACTCTCGTTCGAATCTGGGCCGCGCCGAGATCGTGCCCGATCCGCGACTCAACGCTCTGGTTGTCTATGCAGGCCGCAGCGAACGACAGCACATCGAATCCTTACTGGAAGTCCTCGACTCTCCGAACGTGCCACAGTCTCTCGTGTCATATCAGACTCGCATCGTGCGGATCGAACATGCGGACGTCACCCGTATTCGCGACACGTTGCAAGGGATCTATCAAGTCCAACTGAACAGTGGCGGCAGTCGCCCGACACTGCCCATCCCCGAAGGCGTCTCTCCAGAAGTGGTGTTGGTCCTGCAACAGATCAACGCGGCCAAGTCGTCTCCACTGCTGACAATCGAAGAAGATATTACAACCAACTCACTCGTCCTCCTCGGCCCCGGTTCGCTGCTCGACGAAGTTGAGGCGCTCGTCACGGAGCTCGACCGTTCCGTCGCCGAGAACCCGGCCCGCAGCGTCTCGATCATTCCGTTGAAAAAGGCACGTGCATCGCAGGTGATGGAGATTCTGCAACAACTTCGTTCACGCTGACACCGCCCATCAAGGAGTTGGCTCTGATTCCGCGTCGGTCGTATTGGAAGCGTCATCAACCCGTGGCTCTGCATCAGTCGTCGTGCTCTGTGAATTGACCGCTGGATCAGTGGCCGTTCTACCACCAGGAGGCAACAGCCGCACAGGCATTCGCGCGAGACCGTAGCGACTGACATGGAGTAACAATTCGTCGTGCGTAACGACCTTGTCGCCGTTGATGTCAACCTGAGCCGGATCGCCTGACATCTGTCGCCACTCATCCTCAGCCAGACGACCATCGCCATCGACATCACGTTGCAGGAGAAGCCTGTCAACATAGCGACGCACCTTTGCAGGGACGTTTGACGCCGAACTCCTGTCGGCCTGATCTGTCTGTGCAGGCTCCGCAGCGCGTATCGCGACAGCGAAGACAAGTGTCGAGATGATGATCACAATTCGGGGAAATCCCATGACCCACCGAGCCGATTGGATGTTCTGAACAGGCTGAACAAAGCACATTACGGATTTCACTGGTCGCCTGCCGACATCATATGCTACAGTGCCATTGAGCAGGATTGATGCGAAATTGCAAGGTTTGGACAGTCGAGAATCGATTTGTCAACTTTCTGTGAACCCGCATTCTCGGCATTTGTCATGGTTGACCTCGGCCTCCTGAACCGAAAATCTTGACATCTGCCGCTGTATCCCCTATCAATTGAGCTAACAGAAACGGCTGAGTAGACAGACGACTTGATGCGAACCCGGTGTTTCCAACAACTCCGGTCCTACCTTCGGAACTCCCCACCTTTTAGTTCCTTCCTCGCAGCCCACGTCGTCCCCACGACTCTCACCAGAAACACTCACCGCTATGACGACAACTCATTCAGCGACGCTGCCCGTCCATCGTGACACTGCGCAGCAACTGTCAGCTGCAGATCTCCGTCGAGCACGAGACCTGTTTCTCTCGGACGGACACTTCGAACAACTCGCCTTCGAGCTCGGTCTCGATGATGAGCAACAGGCCATCGAACGCCTGGCCGATGCTCTCGCGCTCCCCTGGATCGACCTCACGGCCTTCCCGGTCGAATCCGATCTCGTCTCTCGTTTTCCGGTCCGCCTGATCCATCGTCACGGCGTCTTTCCGCTGCGTGAGGTCGGCGGTGTGCTGGAGCTGGCCATCGCCAATCCCTTCGACACCGATGCCATCGACGCTGCCGGCGCAGCGATGGAGATGAGCGTCGTCCCAGTGATCGTCGCAGCGAATGAACTCGCCACAGTCATCAAGTCACAGTTCGGCGTCGGTGCCGAGACACTCGACGGGCTGATCGCCCAATCTGACGAAGACAAAGAAGGGATCGAGATCGTCGGCGACATGGAGTGGGACGAGTCTGAAGCGGCCGAGATGGCGCAGCAGGCGTCAGTCGTGAGGCTCGTGAACGACATCCTCAGCGAAGCGGTCGAAGCCCGCGCGAGCGACATCCATCTGGAAGCTCAAACGCACGGCATGAAGATTCGTTACCGCATCGACGGCGTCCTGCAGACGCAGCCTGTGCCGAACGAACTCAACCGTTTTCAGGCGGCCATCATCAGCCGTCTGAAGATCATGTCCAAGATGAACATCGCCGAGAAGCGCGTGCCGCAGGACGGTCGAATTAAGCTGCGAGTCTCAGGACGCGAAATCGACATTCGAGTGTCGATGATCCCCATGCATCATGGCGAAGGCGTCGTCATGCGTGTGCTCGACAAGGACGCCATGTCCTTCTCGCTCAAGGGCATCGGCATGGAGGACCACACCCACAACACATTCAGCGACCTGATTCGCATGCCGCACGGCATCGTGCTCGTCACCGGACCGACCGGCTCCGGCAAGACAACGACACTGTACAGCTCGCTCTCCGAGATCAAGAGTGAACGCAACAAGATCATCACCACCGAAGATCCCATCGAGTACCAACTCGACGGCATCAACCAGATTCAGGTGAATGCCAAAGTCGGCCTCACGTTCGCAGCCGGACTTCGCAGCATCTTGCGACACGATCCGGACGTCGTGCTTGTTGGCGAGATCCGAGACCTCGAAACGGCGGAGAACGCTGTGCAGGCATCGCTGACGGGACACATGGTCTTCAGCACGCTGCACACCAACGATGCCTCGGGGGCCTTCATGCGACTGACCGACATGGGCGTCGAACCGTTCCTGGTCAGCAGCACGCTGGAAGGAATCCTAGCTCAACGGCTCGTCCGAACGCTGTGCGAAGAGTGCCGCGAAGCGTGGATGCCAGACCATGAGGACGTCCCGGCCGACTTCCCGCTCGACGCCATCACTCACAATCGACCGATCTACCGGCCGCGCGGTTGCCGCAGTTGTCGGGGAACCGGCTATCGCGGACGGCTGGGCATCTACGAACTGCTCGTGACCAACGAAGAGATCCGTCAGTTGGCCAGTGAACGAACCGCATCGAACAAAATCAAAAAGGCCGCAGTCGCCGGTGGCATGAAGACACTCCGCGACGACGGATGGCTCAAAGTGGCCCAAGGCCTGACCAGCATCGACGAAGTTTTGCGTGTGACGAAGTCTGACTGAATCGTCACGAGTTCAAGAGGGGGAGACGCACGGCTCGGAGTCCGCTGCGTCACAGGGGATATGCCCGATTTCGCGTACACAGCTCGCAATGCCAGCGGGCGAGACATCACAGGCCTCGCCTCTGCGGAGACGAAGCGCGATGTGCTCGCCATGCTCACCGAGCGTGCGCTGTTCCCGATCAAAGTCGAAGAAGCAAGGGCCAAGGGAGCCGGCTGGGCCATCAAGCGACCGATCAAAGCCGAAGTCCTCGCCGCGACGCTCACACAACTGTCCGACCTGTTAGAGAACGGCGTCCCCCTGATGCGGTCACTCGAAGTCCTCGCCGAGCAGGCAACTCACCCGCGGCTCGGCGAAGTGTTGGACAAGATCCGGGCCAGCGTCGCTGAAGGGCAACAACTCAACGAAGCGATGGCCGCTCACAAGGACGTGTTCAACGAACTGACAATCAACATTGTCCGTGCCGGCACCGAAGGCGCATTTCTCGAAGAGTCACTCAGGCAGACGGCCGAGTTTCTCGAACGACAGGAGGAACTCCGCAGTCGCGTCCGGGGTGCGATGGCGTATCCGGCGTTCCTCGCGATGGCCGGCTCGATCGTGACCGTGGTTCTGATTGTGTTTTTCGTGCCGAAGTTCGCTGAGATTTTCGCTCAACAGGAAGAGCAGGGCACTCTGCCCGGACCGACGATCGCACTGTTGTTCCTCAGCGACACGCTAGGCAAGTTCGGCATCTTCATTCTCGCAGCATTCGTGGGACTCGTGATTCTGATTCGCAAGTGGGCAGTCACTCCCGACGGTCGTCGGTTCATCGACCAATGGAAGATCAAGCTGCCCCTCTTCGGGCCGATCTTTTTGAACGGAGCCGTCTCACGTTTCTGCCGTATCCTGGGCACACTCCTTCGCAACGGCGTCCCTTTGATCAAGGCTCTCGACATCAGCAGCGAGTCATCCGGCAACGTTGTGCTGGGGCAGGCCATCCGAGAGTCCGCTGAGAATGTGTCATCGGGTGAGTCACTCTCCGCACCTCTCGCGAGTTGCGGTTTGCTGCCGTCCAACGTGATGGCGATGATCGCCGTCGCTGAGGAATCCAACAATTTGGAGAACGTCCTCAACAACGTGGCGGAGGGAATCGATCGCAAGATCAGCCGTCAACTCGATACGATGGTGCGACTGATTGAGCCGGCTCTGTTAATGGTGATGGGCAGCGCAGTGCTGTTCGTGATCTCGGCACTGCTCCTCCCCGTGTTCGAAATGAGCACCAATATGGGCTAATGAAAAAACATCCTCAGCGAAGGGTTCGCTGAGACATCCATGAGTCACTTTGATCAGAATTGAACGAACTCCCGACAACGGAGACGGAGTTCGTCCGGAATCAGACCCGAAAGGAAATATTATGCACAGACCAACAAGACACACTAAACGTTTCTCAACCCGTCACGGCTTCACGCTCACCGAATTGTTGATCGTGATGGCGATTCTCGTACTGCTGGTGTCGATGGTCGGACCGCGACTGTTGGGCAGCAAAAAGAAAGCTGACATCAACGCGACCAAGACTCAAATCGGTATGTTCCAAGCTGCGCTCGAGCGGTACGCCATCGATGTCAATCGTTTCCCCAACACCGAAGAAGGCCTCGATGCCCTTGTGACAGAGCCGGGTGATTCTGACCGAGGCGACTCTGACAGCGAAAGCAGCAGTAGCAGCAGCACGTCGTGGGACGGCCCGTACCTCAAGCAAAACACGCTCCCCAATGACCCCTGGGGCAACAGCTATGGGTACGAGTTCCCGCCCAAACACAGCAAGAGCGAGCAACCGGAAATCTGGTCCTTTGGTCCCGATGGCGAAGAGGACACGGATGATGACATCCTCAGTTGGACGGGCGACCGTGACGGCGATGAAGGTGGCGACGGCGGATCGTTTGATGACGATCGCTCCTCAGCGGAAACCGCGTCTACGTTTGGCGACGAATAACCAGAAGTTTCCACACGCGTCTCCGCCCGCCGCGTGGCAGCCGAGACGCGTTTTCATGCGCCCAGTGATCCATGCAGCGTCAACATCCTCACTCACGATTGAACATATCGCGACGACAGTTGCGAGTGCACGGCTTCACGCTTGTGGAGCTGATGATCGTATGCGGATTACTCGCGGCGATCGCAGCGATCAGCTGGCCGTCCGTCCGCAATTCATTGGCCAAGAGCCGGTTGAAGAAAGCCGCCTCAGACATTCGGACCACATTCGGTCGCACACGCAATGACGCCATCCAGAAGGGGCAGTCCTTCATCGTCCGGTACGAGATGGACGGTCGAAAGTATCGCATCGAACGCTGGACTGGACGTGACCCCGCTGAGATCGACGAGTTAGACGCAGTGCCCGACAACCTGACCGACGAGCCCTCCTTCACCGGCGAATCGTCGTTCGAAGAAGAACTTAACTTTGAGCCGATTGAGAAAGAGCTGCCCGAAGGTGTACGATTCCTCTCGGGGGATGATGCATCGCTCGACTCCCTCAATGAGAGGCTCACGAGTGTCGGTGACTCGTTCGCCAGTGACGAGTTCCTGCCGTCCAGGACGCCGGAGTCGACCGAATGGTCGGAGCCAGTCGTGTTTCACGCCAATGGACGGACCGATAACGCACGGCTGCGGATCATCAATCAACGGGACTTCTTCATCGACCTGTCGCTACGAGGTCTGACAGGGATCGTGACCTCGACCCCACCGGCGAGAATGTTGAACGAAGATGAGGGTGGCAGCCTGCTGAACGATGGGGCCGACATATCTCTGCCTCCGACGGAGGCACGCCAGCCATGACGCGATTGCCACGCAAGCACGCTACGCCACAGAGACAACGCTTGGGCTTCTCGCTGATCGAGGTGATCCTGGCGACCGCCATCCTGATGGGAAGTGTGGTCGTGTTGGGTGAACTGGCCGGCATTGGTCGACGACAGGCCCAGCGCGGTCGTGATCTGGCGGAAGCCCACGACCGTTGCGAGCTGCTACTGAATGAGCTGCTCCTTGGACAGCGACCACTCACACCTGCCGAACAGGAGCCACTCCTTGAGCAGATCGATGTGTCTGAACAAGCTGACATCGAATTCGGCAAGGAGCTATTCGACGAATCCGATCCGTTCGCTCCTCGTGAAGATGAAAGAGACGCTCTCACAACGGGCAGCACCCTCACGGACGAGGAAACGGACTGGCTGTATTCGCTGTACGTCGAACCGCTGAGCGAACGTCCGGGCCTCGCTTTGCTGCGAGTGAGCGTCGAGCAATCTCCGGAGAAGTTTCCTCGTCCCGTCAGCTTCGTGTTGTCACGCTGGATTGAAGATCCGTCGCCGGTTGATGAGAGCGAACTGGAGTCAGCAAATGGTCCGCGCGTTTTCACAGCGACTCAGGGAGGGCAGTTCCCATGAGACGCACCCCCATAAGACGCCCTGTGGTCCAGGTTTCTGACTCGCGGCGATCAGGGTACACGCTCGTCGAGATGCTGATCGCTTCGATTCTGGTTGCGACGCTAATGGCGACCGTCTGGAACCTGACATCACTCTATTCGGGTTTTCTGACAGCTGGTCGTGCGCAGGCGGAAGAGCAGCAGTTGGCGAGGTCGCTGATCGACATCATCTCCGCAGACCTGCATGCTTTGATCCCCGACAGAGCGGGCGACACTTCGATCAGCACGGCTGCTCCCCTGCCCACGAGAGAACCGACCGACTTTCCCGGTCTCGATGATCGGTTGAGGAGTGAGGACGAGTTGTCTGATGGGTCAATGTCCTCACCCGGATTCCGCAACCTGTTCGGACTCGACGCAGGCGAACAATTGCTGCCGACCTTCGACGTGCGTGGCCGCGCTCACACGTTGACCCTGACGATCGCGGATGCCGAACCGCAAATCGAACTCTTCCCTGTCGATGAGGAGACCGGTGAACCTCTGATGGAGGATTCGCTCCCGCTCGACACGACCAGCATGTCAGCGGGGGCAGATGCACTGCCCGGTCCGCCGCGGGCTCCCGAATACCGACGAATCGTGTACCATTTCGTGCCGCCTCGCATCGTCGAAACTGTGAGTGAGGATTCCCCCTTGCCGGGATTGTATCGCTATGAAGTTCCCATCGAACACCTGGGGCTATTGACGCTCAACGACGAAGTCCCTGGTGCAAACTCACTGACCGGTGAGACGAAGTTCGGCGACCTGATTGAAATGTTAACCGAGCAAGGCCTGACATCTCTCAAAGAGGAACACGTGCCCGAGGTGGTAGGCTGCGAGTTCGAGTATCTCACCGACTTTGGCTGGGAGTCATCCTGGTCGCCGCACGAGGATGGTCGTCCACTCAAGGCGATTCGCATCCGCCTGCGACTCCTCTCGCCCGAAGAGCACCAGGAGTTGATGACGTCGCTGGGTTTTACGGAAGAGCCCGAAGACACGGACCAGTCTGTTTCCGAAGTGCCCCTGGAGTTGGCGGGCGGCTTCGATACAGATGAAGATCCGTTTGTGGAATTTGAGGCGAGGACGTTCGAGCGGACCATCCTGATGAGTGCTCCGCAACCTTTGACACTCGGGAAGGATGAAGGAACGAGTTTCAGACAGGGGACTGCGACATCCTCAGCTCCGATATTCGGGGGTCAGCCATGAGACAGTTTCTCCCACGAACGATGTCTCGCGATGATCGCAGACGAGGGTTCGTGCTGATCGTGGTGATGGTGCTTGTGATCTCCGTCGCTTTCGCGGGTTTCTCATTCGTGGAGACTATGACGAATGAGTATCGCGCGGTCCACATCAACGGCGACCTTCTCGAAGCAGAGCAAGCCTTGGCTTCGGCGGACGTGATGCTCCGGCAGTTCATCGGGCTATCGAGAGAACAGCGGACTGCAGCCGGTGGGTGGGACAACAACCCGGAGCAGTTCCAAGAACAGATCATTGAGGCGACCATCGAGGAGGAGTCAGAAGAGACTGATCCATTGAAATGGCGATTCACTATTGTCTCGCCCCCCCAAAGCGAGCAGATGAACGTCCTGGACACATCGGGCGTCCGCTTTGGCCTGGAGAACGAGTCGGCCAAACTGAATCTCGGCAACTTGATCAATCTCGATCGGCTGCAACCTCAGGGGGGGCGTTTGGCCCTCATGAACTTGCCCGGCATGACTGAGGTCGCGGCGGACAGCATCATGGACTGGATTGACGCGGACGATCTGCCCCGCGAGTTTGGCGCCGAGTCGGAGTTCTATCGGGAGTTGCCCAACCCTTACTGGCCCCGCAACAGTCTGCCGACAACTCTCGATGAGCTACTGCTGGTGCGAGGTGTGCAGCGTGCGCTCCTGTTTGGCCCGGACCAGAATCACAACTTTCGTGTCGACGAGGATGAACGACAGGCAGAACAACTCTTGCATCAGATGGCTCTCCTGGAGGAGGACACACAGGCTGCCGGCAAGGGATGGGCCGACTTCGTGACGCTGCACAGTGCGGAGAGAAATGTCGATCGATTTGGTAAGCCGCGGATCGATCTCAATCACGACGACCTCCGTCAGCTGCACACGGACTTGTCTGATGTCTTCCCCCCCGAGACCGTGGAGTTCATGATCCGTTGGCGGCAATTCGGCCCGGGTCCTACGGAGGAGTCAAGTCCTGCTGCAAGCACTTCAGCGGATCTGTCGACTCCGCCGCAGTTCCTGTTTCGATCAGTGTTGGACATCGTCGATGCTCACACCTTTGCGGCAGCGACCCCTGTTCCGGTGACCGTCGTTAGCCCAGTGACGTTGTCGTCGTACGAGGAGCTGGCATCGCTGCTCGATCACACGACGGTCCACCCGGAAGTGGTCCTGCGAAATCGAATTAATGTCAATCTGGCTTCACAGAATGTCTTGCGATCGATTCCCGCTCTGACAGACGAACTGATCGATCAACTCCTCAATCGGCGGGAGACATTGGATGTTGAGGCGATGCAGACTCCGGCATGGCTATTGACCGAGCAAGTACTGTCGCTGGAAACATTCAAAGCGGTTCTGCCGTTCGTGACGGCAGGGGGCGACGTGTTTCGGGCACAAGTCGTCGCCTGGCGGCCCATCGGAGGGCCCTATCGGCGGGTTGAGTTCCTGATTAATGGTGCAACAGACCCTGTGGGACGAATACGCTGGAAGGACCTCTCTGCATTCGGTGTCGGCTTTCCGTTGTCGTCGTTGTCCACAAAGGGATCGAAATCCTCCTTCGTCAATGACGGTCTCGGACCATAGTTGAGGATCCGAGTCGCCACCATCTCTCTCACTCTTCTGTCTTGTCTGGCTGTGAGACATGCCCAAAGTTGTTGCCATTGATCGCACGGAGAATCACCTCCGTTATGTACTCGCTGATGTCGGTGCGCGCGGCAAGGTGGTGGTGCAGGCGGTCGAATCACTCAGTGTTGACGCGGACACAGAGTCAGTGCCACAGCAGTTGGGCGAGCAGTTGCGTGTGAGCCTGGCAAAACACAAGGCATCAAAGGCACAGGTCATTTTGGGGGTCGGTCGCGGAGCGCTGGAGACGGTCGAGTTCACGGTGCCGACCGCGGAAGAGACCGAGTTGCCTGACATGGTCCGCAACCTGGCAATGCGAAATCTGAGCAGCATCAGCGAAGACTCACCCCTCGACTTTCTGGCGTCGCTCCCGAAGGAGGACGGTTCGCGGAATGTCAACGCGATGACGCTCCGCGAGGAAGTTCGTCGTGAGCTGCAAACATTGACCGAAGCAGCCCAGTTGGCGGCCGCCCGCATTCTTGTGCGTCCTCACGAACTGCGTGCATTCGCAACGGTTGAGGAATCAGCATCAGAAGTGATGCTCCTTGTGAGCCGATCGGATCAGATGGCTGACGTCCTGTTGCTGCACCCACAGGGGACGGCACTGTCCCGTTCGATCCGTCTGCCTGAATCAACGTCTGCCGCCAAGTCAGCTGAGTTAGCCGTCAATGAGATTCGACGCACCCTGTTTTCTTTGCCGGTCGACGACTTTGACGCGACGCAGATCGATCAGATTCTCCTCCTCTGCAGTGAACAGGAGTTCCCACACCTCTCCACCGAGTTAGGGACGGCGCTTGACGCGCGGGTGCAACGTCGTGATCCGTTCGCTCATGAGGGGGTCACATGCGATTTGGATGTCGCGCAGCGTTCGCAGTTTGCACCGCTCGTCGGCATGCTGGTCAACGAGATTCGCGATCAGCATCCAATTGACTTTCTAAACCCGCGCAAGCCACCCGCCCCGGTCAATCGTCGCAAGGCCATTTTGAGCGCCGTCACAGTGGCAGCCGTTGTCATTGGGGGAGGATGGTACTACGTCAATTCGCAGCTCGCCGAAATTGACGAAGAGAACGCCCGGTTAAGCACGCGGCTGAAGGATCTCAAAGACAGCGTCGAGAAAGTCGAGCCGAAGCTGGCACTCGCCAGGAGCCTTCTGTCGTGGGAACGATCACGCATCAGTTGGCTGGACGAGTTGCGTGACTTGACGCTCCGCATGCCTTCCAGTCAAGACCTGACGGTGCAGCGGTTCTCAGCATCTGCCTCACGGGATGGGGGTGCGAACGTGACGTTTGGCGGCATCTCCCAGTCGCCCGCTTTTGTCAGCCAGATGGAAGACAGTCTGCGTGACAAGCATCATCTCCCCCGCACTCCCGGATTGCGAGAACGACAAAGTGGCGACCAAACGGTGTGGACGTTCCAAACATCAATGTCCATCAACGCTCGCAAGGCGGATGAATACCTCAGCCATGTTCCACAGAAGGGTGGCAGGGTCAGCAGCGAAGCGGATGGCCCTGCGAACGCCGAACCGGGCCTTCCCGTTGGTCAGACCCGGCCACCCTTGTAGTGGGCTTTCAAACTGCCTCTCGTCACACATTCACCGCCGAACTCTGTTTATGAAACTCAACCGTCAACAAGTCCTGCTGATTGTGCTCGCCGGCTTTGGGGTGCTGAGCGCGGGGGACTGGGTGTTGACCACCATGATTCAGGGGCCCCTGGACAAGCGAAAGGCCCGCACACGGGCGATCGAAAAAGAGATTGAGAAGCACGAGAAAACGCTCGCCGACGGAAGAAAGGCCGGGCAGTTCCTCGACGAGTGGCGCAAGCAGTCGCTGCCGGCGAACACGGAAGTCGCACGGTCACTGTACCGCTCCTGGCTGCTCGAACGTGTCAATGCCGCGAAGCTGTTATCCCCCACGGTCGACTCACGCAGTCCGTCGAATCGCGGCCAATATCGGGTGCTGCCCTTCAGCCTGCGGGCGCGGGGCACGCTGGATCAGTTCGTGCAGTTCCTGTTCGACTTTTCCGAAGCAGGATTATTACATCGCGTGCAGTCTCTCGATTTGAACCCGGCCGGGTCATCAGGTTTCTTCGACATCACACTCAGCATCGAAGCTCTGATGATCCCCGGTGCGGAAGGAGACGAGTTGAACACCGAGCCGTCCGATTGGCTCGTCTCGGACTCCGTCGGCGACTACGACGTGATCAGCCGCCGCAACATCTTTGGAGTGGGGATGGCATTCGATCCGCGCCGTCAGACATTCGTGACTGCGATCACCCGCAGCAACGATCAGCCGCAGGTCTGGTTCAAGGTGCGGGATCACGACAAGACCTTGAAACTCCGAGAAGGCGACACGATCGATGTCGATGACTTCCAGGGCACGATCGCGGAGATTTTCGAGCAGGACGTCACGATCGACGCCGACGGCGAACGCTGGCTGCTCTCGGTGGGCGACAGCCTGGCGGACGGATTTGCCGTTCCCCCTGAGCGGTAATCTGACTTGCTTTTCTTATGAACTCAGCACGCTTGAAGCGGCTGTCGACTGGCAGGAAACGCCGAAACTCACCGATATCCGGCCATTCCGCCCCCTTGGACGCCGGGTGGCGTCGCTGACCCATCGAGGATCGCGTACCTTTCGCGGCTCCTCATCCCGATTCACTCCATCCCCTTCTCAGGGAATTCTCTGTGCACACGTCGCTGCTGCTGCGTTCGACCCGATTCTGGCTGGTCGCGATCGGCTTGCTCACGCTGATCGCCGTCAGTGTGGCTGTGCCGCTGCGTGCTGCGGAGTTTGACGTCTACTCACTTCAGCATGCCTCGCCCGAAGATGCGCGGCGGATGTTACAGGAACTGGCGAGCGACCGGGCAGGCCAACTTCACATCGTGGTCGACTCGCAGACCAACGAAATGATGGTCCGTGGGCCGAAAGACTTGCGAGACTTGGCGCGGCAGTTCCTCAACAAGTTCGATTCACCGCCCACTCCCCGTGCTGTCTCCGGCACCGATCCCACTGTCCTGCAGGACGTCGTCCACAGCTATCCAGTCCCCGCAGACCGCAGTGCTGTGATCGTCGAGCAACTTGAACAAACTCTGCGAGGCCAAGCCAGATTTTCGAGAGACACGACCGGCTCGCGGCTGATTGTGGTCGCCCATCCCAGGATTCATGAGCAGATCGAGGCACAACTTGCCAACATGAGACGTGGGTCTTCATTCACCGAACCGTTCTCGCGCCGTCGAGAATTGGAGCAATCGCTCAGTTCAACTTCCCGGCCCCTCCGTCAGACAGACGATCGGGACGCACCGTTCATGCGGCTCGATGATGTCCGGCAGCGTGATGTCGATGTCAGACAGCGTGACGTCAGACAGCGTGACGTGTCACCTGCGATCTCTGAACAGCAGCGCGTGCATGAGTTCCGCACTCGTGTTCGTGCTCCCGAGGAGATGCGTCAGGTCATTGAGCGATTGCTGTCCGACCGTCTGCAACCCTTTGGCTCAACCGGATTCGTCTACACAGCTCGTGGCGATCGGCGTGTCGTCATCCAGTTCGATGCGCCGCAGAGTCAGTGCGTCGTCTCAGGCCCCGACTCACTCGTCACGCAGTTCGTCGACTTGCTGACCTCGCTCGACACACCACAGCCGGCAGCGGGTCAGAAGCTTCGCATGATTCCCGTCCGCAATGTCGAGCCAGCCAAGCTCGAACAAGCGATCAGCCTCTGGCGAAGCCGCTCACGCACAGTCCCCTCTCACGATGCCACGAGACAGGGGATCGGCCCACAGGGCGCCATGCATCGACGAGACGCCAACATCCAACAAGCGGCCTTTCAGGAAACTCCTCCGGTCGGACAAGGAAATGTTGAGTTTGGACCCAGTGACCCGCCCGATCCCAGTACCCTGCGTCGACCAACCTCCGACGTCGAGATTCAGTCTCTGCCGGATTTCGATGTAATCATCCTGCGCGGCCGCGATGCCGACATTGAAGAACTCACACGGATCATCAACGAGATCGAACGCATCAGTGCAGAAACAACGCCGGAGATTGAGTTGTATTACCTCCAACATGTGCGGGGGGAAAGCCTCAATCTGCTCGTCAGTCAGATTCTGCAGGATCTCACCGGTGCGATGCAGGGTCGGGTGAGTATCACGCCACTCGTCACTCCCAATGCCCTCTTGATCATTGGTTGGGGCGAAGCGGTTGCAGCGGTCAAGCAGTTGGTCTCAGAACTCGATCAGCCGGTCGACGCTCACACTCAAGTGCGTGTCTTCCCTTTGAGGAACGCACCGGCACAGCAGGTCGAGACGACCATTCGCCAATTCTACTCAGGGAGACAGGGGCTCGCACCACAAATCGAGATCACAGGCGACCCACGCACCAACTCAATCATCGTCAATGCCTCTCCACGCGACATGCTCGAAGTCGAATTACTGATTCAACGCCTCGATGCGGGAGAGTCACAGACAGTGAACGAGGTGCGGACGATTCGGTTGCAGAACTCGTTGGCCAACGACATTGCGCAGACCTTGCAAGCCGCTGTCATCGCGGCACAGGGGGGGGGGGGCGGCGAACCATCGGCCGTGCTGGAGATGCTGCTCGTCGACCCGGAAGGCGAGCGTGTCGTGAAGTCCGGACTCCTCAACAATGTGCGGATCACTCCCGACTCTCGTACCAACTCCTTGATCATCACCGGTCCCCGTGAAAGCATGGACCTCATCGAAACGCTCATCCAGCAACTCGATGAGAACCCGGCGACGTCTGCACAGATCAAGGTCTTTCAGATTATCAACAGCGATGCCACCGAAATGGTGCTGATGTTGCGAACCTTGTTCCCCGCACAGGCGGCGACCTCGAATGTGCCTCAATTGCCGACGTCGGAGGGCGAAGGGTCACTTGTCCCCGTCCGGTTCTCCGTCGACATCCGCACTAACAGCATCATCGCGACCGGATCATCCAGCGACCTGCGAATCATCGAAGCTCTTCTCTCCCGACTCGACTCCGAAGAAGCCCAGCAACGGGTGAATCAGGTGTACCGCTTGCGGAACTCGCCGGCGACCTTTGTCGCAGCGGCGGTTAACGACTTCCTCCGCAATGAACGCAATGTACAAACGGCTGCTCCCGGTCGACAGAATCCCTTCCAGAAAATCGAAACCGAAGTGGTCGTCGTCGCCGAAGAGGTCACCAATTCGCTCATCATCAGCGCGTCACCACGCTACTTCGAGGAGATCTTTCGCTTGGTGAAGGAGCTGGACGAGCAACCGCCGCAAGTGCTGATCCAGGTCATCCTTGCGGAAGTGGAATTGGACAACGTGCACGAGTTGGGCGTTGAGCTGGGCCTGCAGGACTCTGTGCTGTTTGATCGCGGCCTGCTGGGCGACCTGCTCACGACGACCATGACGAACACGTTGTCGACCCCCGGCGGAGTAGTTACCACGACCAACGACGTCATTCAGGCTGCGTCTCTGACTCCGGGCTTTAACTTCAACAACTTCCCCTTGGGCAACAGCGGCAGTGACGCATCTCTCGCCACCTCGGGCACCGTGGGAGGGCAATCGCTATCGCACTTCTCCGTGGGACGCACCAACACCGAACTCGGCTACGGCGGTCTCGTCCTCTCCGCAGCGAGCGAGAATGTCAGCCTGCTGATTCGGGCCCTCGAACAGACACGCAACGTTGAGATTCTCAGTCGTCCGCAAATCATGACACTCGACAATCAACCGGCCTTCATTCAGGTCGGCGAACGCGTGCCCCGCATCACCGCCACGACAATCAGCCAGGTTGGACAAGTCAACACAGTTGAACTGGAAGACGTCGGCCTCATCCTCGATGTCACGCCGCGCATCAGCCCGGAAGGCATGGTGGTGATGAACGTGAACGCGATCAAATCGTCGCTCGGTCCGATTGCCGATGGCATCCCGGTCTCCTTCTCTGCTGACGGCACCGTTTTGCGATCACCTCGCGTCAACATCACGGCGGCTGAGACGACTGTCAGTTCCGCGAGTGGACAGACGATCGTGATCGGCGGACTCATCACCAAAGACAACACGTCGATCAACCGCAAGGTGCCGTGGCTGGGTGACATCCCCATTCTGGGACACCTCTTTAAGTACGACACTCAAATTCACAACCGCAAAGAGCTGTTGATCATTCTCACGCCTCATGTGATTCGCAGTCGGGATGAGGCGGAGTACCAGAAGCAACTGGAGATGGCCCGCATGTCCTGGTGTTCGGCCGACTTCTTCGACCTGTATGCACCAGCCGCTCCGCCCATGCTGCATGGATACTCACATGACGAAGGCGTCCCCGTCATCTACCCGGACCAGACCCCCGGCGTCGAGTGGGATCTGGCCCCCACTTATGACGATGCATCCATGCATGCCCCCTATGGCCACGGTGAGCCAACACCACTTCCTTCAAGCCCGACACCCACCCTCCAATCGATCGAGCCTGAACAACCATTCTTCCCACTCGATCCGCAGGCTCCCGACAGCGAAGAACCGACGATCCAACAGATGAACGACGAGCGTCGCTCGTCAGTTGAGCAGACATCACCGAGAACCCAGACATCGAGAACCACGCGTCGCACATGGCCCCTGGGCCGGAGCCGCACCGGGAACTCAGTTCCATGAACATGTTGCTCTTCCTACCCGTCAATCCCCTCAGCAAACGGACGCGATCAAATCGCGGCTGCCGATGGACTTGGGCATGCGCAGTGGTGGTCCTTTTGACGCTCTGCACAGGATGCACACAACTCGCCCTGAAAACACCGAAGATCACGTTCGAAGGTGAAGATGAGCCGCAGACTCCCGCCCGCATGATCCCCGTGTGGACAGACACGACTCTCACGCGAGCCGGGATGCCGGGCGTGCGCGGATTTGGAGGACGCCTGTTGTTCTATCAAGCGGGAGACGGCCAATCTGTCCGGGTCGATGGATCGATTGTCGTCTACGCCTGGGATGACTCGGACACAACCGACCTCAGTCGCGTGCCGGACCGCAAGTACGTCATCACTGCTGAGGAACTCCCCCGTCACTTCAGCGACTCGGGTGCCGGTCCCTCGTACAGCATCTGGGTCCCCTGGGACGAAATCGGCGGCGAACACCGCAAGATCACACTCGTCACACGCTTCATTGGCAGCAACGGAGCCGAACTCACATCACCGCCTGCACCCACTATCCTTCCCGGACCGGATGACAAGACCCGCCTGATGGAAGCGAGCATGCTCGTCGACAGGCAACGCCGAGCCGCCGGTTTGCCCACGACACCAAACCACGACTCCTCATCCATCAATGGCGAGACGGCACAACAGACCGGCTCTGGAATTCAGCAGGCCAGTTGGCAGTCCGACGCACAAACACATGCACGCTCACTTCGTGAATCGTCAGGGCGGATGGGAACAACAACCATCAATGTCACCTCCGGCTTCGCCGAAAGGCATTTCGCCAGTGAGCAGGATCCCCGCGGCGTGAACAGACTCACACGTGGACCGTATGAACACACGACGATCAACCGTGCTGTGCCTCTCCATTCTCCAAGCATGGATGACAACGCGGTCGACGTGACGCCGGGAGTTACTCCTGCAACGTACTCGGTCGACTCTGCACCGTCAGTTCATTCTGAACCTGATCAATCCCCGGCTCAAACGAAGCAACCAACTCTGCAAGGCTCCGATCGTCTGCGGAGGCTACAGAACCGCGCAACGTGGCGGTCCGATTCGCGACGGACACCTGGATGGGAGCAAGCCCCTCGGTTCCCAACGTTTTCCCGAGAGACTCCTGCAGCCGACTTGTCGGATCAACCAACAACGGTGAACTGACTCCTTTTGAAGGCTCAAACTGCAACGCACCGGGTGGAAATGCAGGCCCCCTGACTTCGGGAGATTGCGACACACGCGAGGGAGCGATCGGCTCAAAGGCAATCGTCAACCGAGGCGTGTAGATCCCCGCAGCCGTTCGAGTCGCCACCACCTCATTCACGTTTTGAATGAACTCCTCCCGCAGCCCCTCAGTCGCAGCCACTGCCGACACAGGGGGGATCACCTCAGCGACCCCGATGAACCCGGTCTGGTCTGTCGGATCGGCTCCGACAAACGCCCCCGTTCCACGGCTCTCGCGAATCCCGAGATCGGCCCCGAAGAGCGTCGATGTCCCAGTCGAACTTCGCCGATCCACATCATTCAGCCGGGAACGAGAACTCCGACCGATCAACTGAGCCTGCAACGGCTCCACCGAAGGCACACATACAATGATCAGAAACAAGACGCAACGAAACACGATCGCCTCCCTTTCACACAATCTGCCACTCTGAGTCATTTCGGACTTCGAGACTCACTCAACACATGATACCCGAAACATGACGGGTCGTGCGGCGTGTCGCCCACGTGGACTAAATCGAATCTGGCAGATGACCGGTCCCTGACAGTTCAACCGGTTGCACCACTCAGCACGGCAACGAGTTGTGGGAGGAGACGCTCGAATGCGCGGGCCCGATGGCTGAGATGCTGTTTGACCAACGGGCTCAACTCACCAAACGTGCGATGGTACTCCCGGATCTCAAAGTAAGGATCATACCCAAACCCATTGCTGCCGCGTGACTCGGTTGTGATGCGTCCCCGGCATGCTGCCTCGACACTCAACCGCACGTTGCCCTCAGGGTCAGAGACCGCAACGTGACAGACGTAACCCGCTCCCCGCTTCTCCGCAGGCACGCCGTCCAACTCGGCGATCAACTTCTCATTGTTTGACTCGTCCGTCGCGTTCACGCCGCTGTAGCGTGCTGAGTACACGCCCGGTGCTCCCTTGAGCGCGTCGACCTTGAGTCCACTGTCCTCACCGATGGCCCACATACCGAGATGCGTTCCGGTCTGGGTTGCCTTCTTCGCCGCATTGGCAGCGAAGGTGTCGCCGTCTTCGATCACGTCCGGCACGCCATCAAACTCGCCTACACTCTTGAGTTCAATATGATAGGGAGCCAACAACGCTCGAATCTCGCCACTCTTTTTCACATTTCGGCTGGCGAGTACAACGGTCGGCATACTGTCTGACATCAATCGATCTTTTGAAGCTTCTGCACACATGCTCCTCGTCCCCCAACTCCGTTTGAGAACAAAGGAATCGGGTGACTTTGTCTCGCACGGATACCGCAGCGTTGTCGGTCGACTTCGACCAATCAATTCATTTCACACGATAACCGACTTGACTCAGCACAACCCGCACACGGTCCTGTTGATCGCCTTGAATTTCAATTTCGTCGTCCTTCAATGTCCCGCCCGCCCCACACTGCGACTTGAGCGTCGTCAACAGCGCCGGCAAGTCGTTGTCTGCTGCCGCCAGTCCACGCACGACGGTCACTCGTTTGCCCTTCTTCCGCTTCTCAATCGCAACACGAGCCGTCTGCTTCTCCGGCGACACGCTTACGGGCTCCGGCGGCGGACAGGTGCATTCTGCATCGAGTTCGCCACACGTCTCACAGCGTGGCGGTCGATCAAACTCCGTGCCTTCAAACAGTCGCATCTATGCCCCCAGTTTGTTGAGAAATGTCTCGATCACTGCGTTGACGGCCTCCGGTTCCTCAACGGTTGAGGTGTGACCCGCGCTGGGGATGATCTGCATCTGTGACCCCGAGATGCGGTCTCGCATGCGTTCGGATTTTGCGGGGACTGTGGCGACATCCTGATCGCCGACGAGGATGAGTGTGGGCGTGGTGATCTTGTCCAACTCATCGTAGACACCTTGGCGGTCGATGACGCCGTTGGTCGCGCGGCTGATGCCGACCTTGTGATTGCTGATGGCCCGTTGCCGCCACAGTTCCCGTTCGTCGGCTCGGTCTGGGTCGTTGAGAAACTTCTGCCCGAACATGATCTGCTCGACCTTCCCGGAAACTAATCCCATGCCGAGCCAGCGGGAGATGAAGTTCAGTAGACGATAGCGACCAATGTTCTCCTGCGGTTCCGGGTCGGCTGTGGTCTCGACAAGGATGAGTGACCGCAACAACTCGGGACGACGGATGGCCAATCTCATCCCGATGAAGCCGCCCATCGACAGACCAAGAAAGTGGCAGGGGGCACACTCGAGCTTTTCCATGAGAGCCGCCGCATCCTCGCTGAGCGTGTCCATGTCGTACCCGGTCTGCGTGACTTCGCTCTGCCCCTGTCCACGAAAGTCGAACGTGATGCAGCGGTAGCGATCCTTGAGCACCTCGACCTGCTTGTCAAACATCCGCCCGCTCCACAACAGCCCATGCGCAAACACAATCGTCTCCGCACCACTCCCGTGATCCTCGTAATACAGTTCCGCACCGTTGACTTTCAACTTGGGCATCACGTCTCCCTGATCGTCGAGATGAAGGTGGAAGATGCCATAATCATCGTGGGCAGTCCAGTCGCTCCGTCCAGCTGAACGACTTGATCCGCACTCCTTTCTGCCACATGATGTACACTCGAACCGAAACCCAAAGTCGGAGTGACCCATGCGTATTCTGATGATTGTCTGCTGCTTTTCCTGCGTATTGCCAGCAACAACGCGGGGCGAAGAGGCTGTGGTCGAAGTACTGATTGGGAATCGTCTTCCCGAAGAAGGGGGACAGGCAGAGCCACCCATGAGTCCCCTGACCAGTCCCTTTGGCGTCGACTTCGACTCGCAGGGGAACATGATCATCGTCGAGTTGGAAGGCGGGCGGGTTCATCGATTCGACACGGATGGCGTGCTCCACAAGATTGCAGGTGACGGGAGCCGCACATACTCCGGCGATGGAGGACCGGCGGCTGCCGCGACGTTCAACGCGATGCACAATGTGGCGATCGCGAAGTCAGACGACATCTATATTGCCGACAGTTGGAACAATTGCATCCGCAAGATCGACGCCGGCACCGGCATCATCACCACGTTTGCTGGGACGGGGGAGTCTGGCTTCAGCGGCGATGGTGGACCGGCGACCGAGGCAACGTTTACCTATGTCATGTGTATCACCTTCAGCCCGGACGAACGCTATCTCGACATTGCGGACATCAACAATCACCGCATCCGCCGGATTGACATGGCGACGAACATTGTCACGACGATCGCAGGCAACGGTGAGAAAGGCGTGCCATCTGACGGTGCTCTCGCCATCGAGAGCCCGCTCGTTGACCCGCGTGCTGTGACGTCTGACACCAACGGCAACGTCTATGTTCTCGAACGAGGTGGACACGCACTCCGCATGGTGACGCCTGACGGTCGCATCCACACCATCGCCGGCACCGGCGAGAAAGGCTTTCGCGACGGCCCGGCCCTGCAAGCCATGCTCGGTGCTCCCAAGCATCTCTGCCGTGGCGAAGAAGGAACCCTCATCATCGCTGACGACCAGAACCACGCGATTCGTCAGTACGACCCTCAATCACAAACGGTCACGACTCTTCTCGGCCAAGGCCATGGCGATCCGGACATCCGACTCAAGAATCCTCACGGCGTCACGTTCGCGAACAACCGCCTCTACATCAGCGACATGGGTCACGACCGCATCTTGACACTCGAATGACACCGCGGGCACCATGTGCCGCATTCGCCCCGTCAGTGCAAACGGGCAGTGATCATTTGGTTTCTTCAGGAAGTCGCGTCAAAGCGAAGTAAATGACGTAGAACCATGAGAGAATCCCCGCGAGTATCGCCCACAGAATCGAACGATTCCGCTGCCAGGAACAGACGACCGCAATCGCTGACCCGAGTCCAATCCCCGACTGAGTGGCCTGATTGCTGATCTCAGCAATGATGAACATCGCGTCTCCTTTCATCTTGGCGGATTTAACTGTAAGGGAAGTGCATAGACACGAAAGTCAGGTCCCACGAAATTATACACCCTACGATTGAGGGATGAGTCACGGACTCAATCCAGCTCGCTAATGAGTCCGAATCGTATGCATCCTTCCAGGACACCACTCGTGGCGACAGCTTCTGCAAGGTGCAACCGGTCTGTCCACTGCTTCTGTTCGTGATCGCTGCGGACCCGTTCTGCAAGTTGGCGATCTGCGTTGCCAACGACAATGGAATGATACCCGGCAGTCAATGCGGCCCAGTCGTTCCCGGAGTCGCCAGCGAAGACCACTTCGGTCGGACTCCATCCCAGATGTTCGCACCACCACTGGACCGCGTGAGCTTTGGACACGCCCCGAGGTAGCAAATCAATCAGTCCGTCGCCCGTGAAGGGATCGACACTGCTGATGAGTGACCAAGGGGCATTCAAATCGGCAAGTTTGTCCTTGATGCGCGCTGCTAAGTCACTGAGTTGTTGTTGATCGACATCGTAGCTGACTTTGAAGTCGCTCAGCTTCTCGTCCTCTTGCAATGTCAGCCCATCGAATTCGGAGACGATCTCTTTGAGCCTGACAGCGGGCATCTCACCGCAGAGGTCACCTAGATGTTGCTCATAGCTGCCCAGCCCCGACCACCCCTTCGGATGTTTCTCGTAGATGGCGGTGCCGACGTTGCCGATCATCCAGTCCGGCTGCGGCAGGTTATGCTGGCGCATTGCGTCCTCGATGAGGGCGAGGTGGCGTCCTGTCACGTAGAGCAGCGTGACGGAGTCCTGCTCGAAATGACCGCGAAGGACATCGAGATCACGCCGATTCTGCAGATTGCCCTCGAGGGGAATCAACGTCCCATCAAGATCTGTCGCCAAAACGCGGGGTTTCATCCGTCACACTCGATGATTGGAGTTTAGGTTGTTAGGGTTGAAGGTTGATGACCTGAGCCGGTTTCAAAACCGCTACTTGTGAGCGTGGCAGGGTCAGGAGCGAAGCGGATGGCCCTGCCATCACCGGTCCGGGCCTACCGTTGGTCAGACCCCACCACCCGAAGTTGATATTTTGAAACCGGCATCTGGATAAATCGAAGTTTCGACGATCATCTTCCATCTCGACCGGGCAAAATCATAGCGAATCATGTCAACTCAGAAGTCGGAAAAGCCGCTCAAGATCTCACTCTTCAGTCTGCACGGACTCATCCGTGCGGAAGATCCAGAACTGGGACGCGACGCCGACACGGGCGGCCAGGTGAAGTACGTGCTGGAACTTGCGGCCGAGCTGTCGAAGCAACCCGGCGTGGCCAGCGTCGAGGTGTTGACACGGCAGATCGTGGACGACTCGGTGAGTTCCTCATACGCTCAGTTGGAGGAGCCGATTACAGAGAACGCGAAGATCGTCCGCCTGCCCTTCGGTCCCAAGCGATACCTACGAAAAGAGTTATTGTGGCCGTATCTTGAGATTTTCATCGATCAGGCCCTCAGCCATTTTCGTCGAAATGGCCTGCCCGACGTCATTCATGGCCACTACGCAGACGCGGGATATGCTGGTGCCCAGTTGGCGAGTCTGCTGCATATCCCCTATGTCTTCACGGGACATTCGCTCGGCCGCGTCAAACGAGAACGACTCCTGGAGGGTGGGGCAAGTCCCGAGTCGTTGGAGAATCAATATCGACTGACGACTCGGATCGAAGGCGAAGAGGTCGCCTTGGAGACAGCAGCGATGGTCGTGGCGAGTACGAGTCAGGAAGTGCATGACCAATACGAGCGATACGAACACTATGTGCCCGAACGAA
>JAJDEJ010000232.1 GCA_029259815.1 Planctomycetaceae bacterium
AGAACCCCCAGCGCAAATTCCGTGCCGAACGTGATTGGGGGAGTGTATCCCACTCTGCCAAATCCACCGAGAGCAGTTTCCGGGCGTGTTGACGGTGGACTTCCGAACACATCGGGCGGTCACAATGACGCTTGCGGATTAGCGCGACCAGAGAGACAGTGGCGGCCCAGAGTCGTGCCAAGCCTCAAGTGGGTGGAGTAACCCAACTGGAGTATTCATCAGGTTACGACTCGGGCAACTCAACCTTGATGTGCAGGTCTTTTAGCTGCCGTGCGTCGACTTCGTTGGGGGCACCGAGCATGAGATCACTGGCTCGCTGCGTCTTCGGGAAGGCGATGACGTCGCGGATATTGTCTGACCCTGCGAACAACATGACCCAACGGTCGAGACCGAGGGCGATGCCGCCGTGGGGCGGGGCACCGTAGCGCAGGGCTTCGAGGAGGAACCCGAAGCGACGTTCGGCTTCTTCCGGGTCGATGTTGAGCAGGTCAAACACCTGTTGCTGGACGGCGGGGTCGTGAATACGAATGCTGCCGCTGGCCGCCTCGTAACCGTTGCAGACGAGGTCGTACGACTGGGCCCGCACCTTGCCGGGGTCGGTCTGCATCAGTTCGACATCGTCCGGATGGATCGAGCAGAACATGTGATGCTCCGCGTCCCAGCGGTTCTCTTCCTCGTTGCGAGTAACGAGCGGGAAGTCGACGATCCAACAGGTCTGCATTGACTTCGGATCGTAGAGTTCGAGGTCTTTGCCGAGGAAGTTTCGGAGGGCCGCGAGGGCTGCACAACTCACCTTCCAATTGTCGGCAATATAGACCAGCAGGTCGCCGTCCTCGCCCTGCATGCGTTCGACGATGGCTGTTTGTTGTTCATCGTTGAAGAACTTGGCGATCGACGATTCGAGTTTGCCGCCCACGACTTTGAAGTACGCCAAGCCCTTCGCTCCGTACTCGCCGACGAGTCCTTTGAGGTCGTTGTCGAGGATGCGCCGAGAGTACTTGTCAGCAGCCCCTTTGACACACAGACCTCGCACGTGTCCGCCACTACCGACGGTGTTCTTGAACACGCCGAAGTCGCTGTCAGCGACGAGGTCACTGATCTCGACGATCGGCAGGTCGAACCGCAGGTCGGGCTTGTCGGAGCCGTATTTCTCCATCACTTCAGCGTGCGTGTAGCGAGGCAGTGGCAGCGTGACGTCCTCGCCTCGCACCTCTTTCACCATAGCCGCCACGAGTCCATCGATGATACCGAGCATGTCATCGAGTTCGATAAAGGCCATCTCGATGTCGATCTGTGAGAACTCCGGCTGACGATCTGCACGCAGGTCCTCATCTCGGAAGCAGCGAGCGATCTGGTAGTAGCGGTCGTACCCCGCGACCATCAGGATCTGTTTGAACAACTGGGGCGACTGCGGCAGGGCATAGAACGCTCCTTCATGCACGCGGCTGGGGACGAGATAGTCGCGGGCTCCCTCCGGCGTCGAACGACCGAGAATGGGCGTCTCGATCTCCAGGAACTCCTGCTCGTTGAAGTACTCGCGGGTCGCTTTGCAGATCTGATGTCGCAGCCGGAGGTTCTCTTGCAACTCCCGTCGACGCAGATCGATGAAGCGATATTGCAACCGCAGTTCTTCGTTGGGCAGCGACTCGCCATTCGGCTCAAACGGCGGCGTGCGACTCTTGTTGAGGATCGTCAATGCCTTGGCCAAGACCTCGATCTCGCCCGTGTCGAGCTTGGGGTTGATGTTGCCTTCACCCCGATGCAGCACGGTGCCGGTGACTTGGATCACATCCTCGTGACGGAGTTCCTGGGCCTGCTGCTGAATCTCGCTGGCGTTGTCGAGCTTGAAGGAGACCTGTGTGATGCCATAGCGATCTCGCAGGTCGACGAACACAACGCCCCCGTGGTCACGGTATTTATCGACCCAACCGCAGATAGCGACAGATTGATCGAGATGGTCAGCACGGAGGTCGCCGCAGGTGTGAGTGCGTAGCACGAGAGTTCCAGAAGTTGATAGAGACAAGTGATCAGAGGCCGCCGACCATGCACTGGCAGGCGAAGCGACATTATAGGAGCCCCCCCACGACCCGCAACGCGACTGTTGGGTTTGATCGTTTCGACGGGGTCAGGCACCATTTCGTTCTCGGTTCGATGCGAGGTGAACGAGACGCATATTCTGAACGAAATGGTGCCTGACCCCTTCCATGCGACATCCTGCGGCAGCATTGACATCGGCAGGGAGGTGCCTTCAAATCGAGGGCGACTCTCCACTCGATTCACCCTCCAGACCAGACCGGAGTACACGCCCATGCGCTACTGTCTTATCCTCTCAACCTTGATGCTGCTGACCGCGTTTAGCACACCCACCTTCGCTGCAGACGAACTCGAAGAAGGCTTCGTCTCCCTCTGGGATGGGAAGACGTTCGATAACTGGAAGATTAGCGAGAACGCCGACTCCTGGTCGATTAAGGATGGCGCATTCGTGGCCAAGGGGCCACGCAGCCATCTGTTCTACGTCGGCGACGAAGCTCCCTTCAAAAACTTCGTCCTCAAAGTCGACTGCAAGACGGCCGAGAACAGCAACGGCGGGATTTACTTCCACACCAAGTTCCAAGAGGGAGGCTGGCCGCTCTGGGGGTATGAGTCGCAGGTGAATAACTCGCACCGCGACCCGATTCGCAGCGGCAGCCTGTACAACGTCGTCAACGTGTACCAGGAGATCATTCCCGACCACACCTGGTGGACGCAGACGATTACCGTTAATGACAAGCACATCCGCGTCGAACTCGATGACACGATCGTCGTCGACTACCTCGAACGTCCGCTCAAGCCGTTCGATCCGGAGGACTATCAGCGATACCTCAGCGAAGGCACCTTCTGCTTCCAGGCTCACGACCCCAACAGCACCGTCTGGTTCAAAAACATCCGCGTGAAAAAGCTCGACTGAGCAATCCGCGATCATCACGCAACGGGAGTCGTCGACATTGATTCGATGGCTCCCGTTTTTCTTCTTTGCTGGGAATATCCGCGCATCGCGGCGCATCACAGAGGTGTGACCGTTGCCGAATGACTCTCCCCTGATCTCGCGGAGGTTCACATGCCCCTTCGTCTGTTGGTGATCGTGTGCGTACTCTGGTTTGCTGGTTGTGGTGCTGGGATTGAAGATTCGGCCAAGTCACCCGACGGGAACCAATCGACACGGCTCGCTGCACTTCAGCAGAGTGGACGCTCGTCCAATTCATCGAAGACGGACGATTCGGTTCTTCCGGCACCCGCTGACACTCCCCCTACTGATCGTAAAGTCATTCATCGCGCAACAATGACGATCAGTGTCACCGATTTCGGAGAGGCTGCGAGCCGCGTCGAATCACTCACAAGTCAGCACGGCGGATTCATCGCCCGTTCCCAATTTGGCGGCTACTCCGGGTCAACACGTCGTGGGCACTGGACACTCCGAGTGCCCGTCGCGCAGTACCGCACGCTGGTGAATGCACTTTCGCAGATCGGCGAACTTCAGGAACAACGGGAGACCTCCGAAGAAGTCACTGCGGAGTTCTTCGACCTCGAAGCCCGCGTCCGCAATAAGCAGCAAGAGGAACAACGACTGTTGGACCATCTCGATCAAACAACGAAGGGCCTAAGTGAAATCCTCATCATCGAAAAGGAACTCGCGCGCGTCCGTAGCGATGTTGAACGAATTCAGGGCCGACTCAAACTCCTTGCCGATCAGACATCGCTCTCCACCATTGATCTCACCCTGACAGAGATCGAGACCTTTGTCCCCGCGGAGAGTCCCACGTTCGTCACGCGCTGGCAACGCACATGGCACAACTCGCTCGAAACGCTGGTCGGCATCGGCCAAGTCATCGTCCTTGTTGCCACCGCTATGTTTCCGTGGCTGCTGACCATCGCTCTTCTCTTGCTGGCTCCTCTGACGGCGAATGCTCTTCGACGACGGTGGCTGAATGCTGCCTCCCAGTAGTTCAGCCTGACCGTTTCAGCTCTGACGTCACCCACTCTCCACCGCTGAACATCCTCTCACGGTGAAAAGTCGGCCTCGTCGTTGGTATACTAACCACGAGGTTCCTCTCACGAACATTGACGTCATTCGCCATCGCACTCAGGAGAACGATCCATGTCCGCTACTCTCGAAACCACGCCCGTCGCCCGTCCGCAGATTCATCGAAATCAACTGCTCATCAATGGCGAGTGGTGCGACTCCCTCAGCGGCGAAGTGTTCGCCACGTATCATCCAGCAACCGAAGAGAAGATCACCGACGTCGCTCAGGCCAATGCCGAGGACGTCGACCGGGCCGTCAAAGCGGCGCGGCGGGCCTTCGAAGAGGGACCTTGGCACGACATGGACGCTCGTGATCGTGGAGCACTCCTCCTCAAGTTGGCTGATCTCATCGAGCAGAACATTGAGGAACTGGCCGCGCTGGAGACGCTCGACAATGGCAAGCCGATCAACGATGCGATGGGGGCTGATCTGCCGCTCGTCATCGATTGCTTACGCTACTACGCTGGCTGGGCGGACAAGATCAAAGGGGACACCATCCCCGTCCGGGGCAACTACTTCTGCTACACGCGTCGAGAGCCGGTGGGCGTCGTGGGACAGATCATCCCCTGGAACTTCCCCGCTCTGATGGTCGCCTGGAAGTGGGGCCCGGCCCTCGCGGCCGGTTGCACGATCGTGATGAAGCCGGCTGAGCAGACGCCCCTGTCGTGTCTCCGCATGGCCGACCTCGCCACGGAAGCCGGCTTCCCACCAGGCGTGATCAACATCGTCCCAGGGTACGGCGAAACGGGAGCGGCCATCGTCGCGCATCCGGACGTCGACAAAGTCGCCTTCACCGGCTCGACAGAAGTCGGCCAGATCATCATGCGGGAAGCGGCCAACACTCTCAAACGGGTCACGCTCGAGCTGGGCGGCAAGAGCCCCAACGTCGTGTTCGCCGACTGCGACATGGAGGCAGCCGTCACTGGTGCCGAGTTCGGTCTGTTCTTCAACCAGGGCCAGTGCTGCTGTGCGGGCAGCCGCGTGTTTGTCGAAGACTCGATCCATCAGGAGTTCGTCGAACGCCTTGTCGACCGGGCCAAAGGCCGTCAACTGGGCGACCCATTCTCCCCCGCGACTGCTCAAGGCCCGCAGGTCGATCAGGAGCAGTTCGAGAAGATCATGGGCTACATCGAACGCGGCAAGCAGTCCGGAGCCGACTGCAAGACGGGCGGTGGCCGCTGGGGCGACAAGGGCTACTTCGTCGAGCCAACCGTCTTCGACAATGTGACCGATGACATGGACATCGCCACGGACGAAATCTTCGGCCCGGTCATGAGCGTGCTGCCGTTCAGCGAATTCGACGAAGTGGTCGAGCGGTCCAACAAGACCTTCTACGGCCTCGCCGCCGCCGTCTGGACGAGAGACGTCGCCAAAGCCCACCGCCTCGCCGCGAAGGTGAAGGCAGGCACGGTCTGGGTCAACTGCTACGACGTCTTCGACGCCGCCGCCCCGTTCGGCGGCTTCAAGATGTCCGGCATCGGCCGCGAACTCGGCGAAGCCGCCCTCGCCAACTACACCGAACAAAAGACAGTGACGATGAGCTTGGACTGAGAGCGTTACGACAAAGGTACGGTGCATGCAGCAGGCGAAATGCACGGGCAACAGAGTAGTGCATTCCACTCCATGCACCGTACGTATTGACATGAAACATCTCAATCGAACATTTATTCATGGCAATCGCAACCCAGAGCGATATGGTTTCTCAGTTCGCTCTCCATGTGGTGAACATCCCGATACGACTGCGATTTTGAAAGCAGCCAGCATCCTCGGGCGAGAACCATTTTACATCGACGAACGTGGCTATGAATGTGACATATTCGCCGCCGCGATTCATCCTGATGGCGACCGATTGGCTTACGTTGAATCGCGGGCAAAGAAACGGTGGTGGACTCCGATGGTCTACATCGCCATCAAGATTCACTTGCACGATTCTGCTGGCAAAGCCTCTTCTGTCGACATCAAATCGTACAACCCGTTCTTCGGATGTGATGTTGGCTACTTTGATTGGATCGGTGACACTGCCGTCTTGATCTATCAGGAAAAACACGAAACGTATGCCTGTGCCTTCGGCACAAATTGGCCACCGACGTTTATCACCATTGAAGATCGTTGGATGGTCAAAGATTCGATACTCGCGTACATCGGATATGAGATGGATGTTGTCCAACGCTTGGCTGTCCCCGACTTGTCACAGCTCGACAGTATTTCCGTTCACGATGCAGAGCAGAAAGGACAGATGCCTCCTGACTCAAACTCGATATGATTCAATCGAATAGAGTTCTCTGGGGGAGCTGAAGGATGAGCGTCGCGGAGGAGGCGTCGAATGACACCCTCGCCCCTTGGGGGAGAGGGACAGCCTTTAAGTGGAGCGCCAAAGGCAGGGTGAGGGGGAGGCATTGAGTGCGGTTGAATCACCATACTCGTGACGCACCCTCACCCTGATTCTTCGCTGGCGCTTCAGAATCTGTCCCTCTCCCTCAAGGGGAGAGGGAGGAAAATCGTCGCAGTTCAGGAGGGCCGATCTATGAGTGAATCGAAGATTAAGGTTGAGACTCTTCAGCGTTCGAAAGGACTTCGTCGGAACATGACGGGACCGGAACGGAAGTTGTGGTCGCTCTTGCGAGGGCGACGTTTGGGCGGGCTGAAGTTTCGACGGCAGGCACCGATCGGGCCGTTCATTGTGGACTTCTTCTGTGCTGCGCAGAAACTGATTCTCGAACTCGATGGAGCGAGCCACGCGGATCGTGGGGAGTACGATCTTCGACGGCAGGCGTTTCTGGAGAAGGCGGGTTATCGGGTGCTGCGGGTGGACAATGACGATGTGCTGGCAGCGGATGTGGAGCCGGTGTTGGTGGGGATTCTGCGGGCGGCGGGGAAGGAGATTGATGAGGGCGGAAACTGATCACCGTGCCGCCCCCTCACCCTGCCTTCTTCGCTACGCTTGAAGGCTGTCTCTCTCCCCCGAGGGGAGAGGGGGAATGTTTACAAGATTCAAGGAGATTCAGTGTGCATTGGAACCATTACCGTTATCACACTAATTCGATGGCTGGAGAGACGGCGGCTCGGGCTGAGAATAAGGCGATGAGTCTGCAGGCTCGGTGTGATTTGCTGGAGGACCGGATTGACACGCTGGGGTTGGTGTGCCAAGCGATGTGGGAGTTGCTCAGTGAGTCGCAGCCGGACTTGGAGCAGGCGTTGTCACAGCGGGTGGAAGAGATTGATCTCCGTGATGGCAAGCGGGACGGCAAGCTCAGCCGTGTCCAACGTGAGTGTCCGCGGTGTGACCGGCCGTTGCATCAGCGCCATCGAAGCTGCATGTACTGCGGCGAAATAACGGATCAGGAGAATCTGTTTCAGGAATAGTCAGCGATTTCGCACGTCATGTTTTCGTCATGGCCAAGCACTTGAGTGGGGCGGGAGATTGATGAGCGCGGGTTATTGGAGCAATTGAAAGTTTGAGTCGATCTTGCAGAAGACCCGGTTCAGCACGCGGAACCTCGTGCCCCAGAGCGTGCGGTCGTTGATGTCGAAACCTCGGAGCAAGTGGACAGCCAATCGCCGGTTCAAGACCGACTCATGGTGCCCAACTCGCTTTCGAAACCATTGTGAAAGTCACGTGAACTGACTGCTCCGAATCAAAATTCGCCGACGACTTCGCCCCCTCGAATCGTGCCGAGCGACTGGTACACGGTGAGATCAATATTCCCGGAGGTGAAGTGCACGCTGCCATCGCCGAACACAAAGTGAGCACCTCCCGTGTGATGACTGCTGAAGTCGTCGAAGTGGGCCGACGGGCTATTCGGCGTGTGATCGAGTGAGCCGAGAATGCGCTGGAAGGCCTCCTCTCCCTCGGGCACTCTGCCAACCCACGTCGAGAACCATCCGAGATCGATGTTCGTGAGACGCTCACCCACGACGAATGTGCTGCTCGTCCCGTCTGTGAAGTCGCGCAGGCGAACACTGCTATTGTGATAGAGCGAACCATCGCTCACACATTGACCGTTCGCAGCGACGGGGGCCGTCCCCGCAGCGTTCTCACAACCATCGAGTTCTACCGTCCCAAAGACGCCGATGTAATTGGCGATCGGCAAATCAGCGAGAACCGTGCCGGGCATCGACTCGTCCTCGATCTCCCATGAATCCGGCTGTGGGTCGGACGGACAGCGAAAGACGCTCAAGGGATTTCGGCGGAACTCGTCGTTCACGGGATCTGCGATGCTGACGTTGGCATCGAATTGATTCCAAAGGTTGGTCTGCTCGAGTTGGGGAAGCAGCAAGGCTCCCCAGCCGATACCGCTGAGACCGTCATGGGCGACAGCAGTCCCCGGCCCGTCTGCAATGAATCCCGGCGGGAACATCAAATGGATGTCGTGATAGTTGTGCAATGCCAGGCCCAACTGTTTGAGATTGTTGCGGCACTGCGTGCGTCGTGCTGCCTCCCGCGCCTGCTGGACGGCGGGGAGCAACAGGGCGATGAGAATGGCGATGATCGCGATCACCACCAAGAGTTCAATCAATGTAAAACCGCTTCGACGAAACTTCATGAGTCAACTCCTGGTTCCGATGGGAACCAACAAACAGGAATGAAAACATAACGACAACAATTGCGAGTCGTTCGCCCGGCGCGGAGGCAGGGCGAATCAACTGATGCAGCATCAATCGACGCTGCAAAGCTCAGAGGGTGCAACATCAGTTCTGCGCACGGGCGTGCGCAGGATGGATCGGGTCCGAGGAACAAGCAGCCCAGTCGGAGTACCGGGTTGAGCCTGCCTCAATGTGTCCGGAACGATGCAGCCTCAAGGCTGGACACCAGCGAGCTAGGCTTTGTCGGAAAACTCATGGTAGCCATCACGCTCCGCGTGATGAGCGGATCGACGGACGACTTTCGTACTTGGAATCCGTACCCTTCATCTGTTCGTCTCGCGGAGCGAGACGACGACATGGGAGTTTTCCGACAGAGCCTAGACTCCAGCGGGCGGGCCGCGAGGGCGAACGGTGTGCGGAGCGGTGCACATCGCGAACTGAGAATCGATACGTGGCCCATCGAGCGAGCACGTATCTGTGACGACGGCAGCAGCTGCACTCACCGAGATCTTGCCCTGCATGTGCCACTGGCAAATCACACAATCTTCGTGATCGTGATCGAGCGGATCGTGATGAGCAGGCTGATTCTGGTCGTTGCCAGTGGAGTGCGAATGATGGGCATCGCCATGCGAGTGGGAATGCCCAACATGGTCATGCGAGCATGCGTGCGTCGCCGACGTCGTGTGCGAGTGGTGATGGCAGTCCCCCGAACCCCGCACCGCATGCAGTCCACCGTGTCCCAGAAGGGAACACAGGGAGTGTAGTGCAAGCACAGTGCTGGTCAGGATCGTACGCATCATTGTTGACAGACTTACGTCAGAAGAAACCAGACCGTTGGATCATAAGTGTTGTTTTGCAGAATCGTCAATTGGATGCCAGTCACCTCGCTTGTCGCAAGGCTTTGAAGAACCCATCCCCCGTCAGAATTCGGCACAAGTGACAAGGCTGAGTTCAGCGGGCCTGTGGATTTCAACGATCGAACCGGGTTTCGAGCGGAATCGAATTGCGACCAGCCCATTGTTGCTGATCGTCTTGGAGCCTGCAGCGACAGCTGTGGGCAGCGGGGAATGGCAAGTCGTTCATCAGTGAACTGCGCAGCCCCCCTCACCCTGCCAGCGGCGCTTCGCTTGAAAGCTGTCCCTCTCCCTCAAGGGGAGATTGATGATCGCGGGTTATTGGAGCGATTGAAAGTTGGAGTCGATCTTGCAGAAGACGCGGTTCAGCATGCGGAAGCTCATGCCCCAGAGAGTGCGGCCGTTGATGTCGAAGCCGGGGAGCGAATCAGACCGGCCCTCGTGCTCGAAGTCAAACCTCGTCAGGGACTGGTGACGGAGCATGGGGCCGATTCTGGCCCAGTGAAGCTCAGCGACTTCGTGGTTGAGCGTGTACCGATCCGGTTCGCGGTCGAGGGTATAGATGTAGGGCACGACCAATAGGCTCGCCCCCTGTGTTCGCTTCATTGGGAATTCCGATTCGAGTGTGCCCAGGCATTCGCCGTGCTCGGTGAGGTCCAGTCCGATCTCCTCCAGAGTTTCTCGTTCGGCCGTCGCCTGCGTTGTTGCGTCAACCGCTTCCACGCGACCACCGGGAAAGGCGATGTGCCCCGACCAGGGATCACCCTCGCGGTCGGCACGCCGGATCAACAGAATCTCTGGCTCATTGTCCATCTCACGAAAGATGAGGGCAACAGCGGCGAAGTCACCGGTGTGTTCCGTCGGGCTGGGGCATTGAGATCCCTGGAAATGATCGCGGATGCTGGTGAGTGTGGGCGTCATGGGGACACACGTCGGTTGACGTCAAAGGTGAACACATGTGATCGAGACAGTCTGCTCACCAGAGACCGTAGCGAGCCCCAAATGTCGACAACAAGGCACAGGTGACCTGTCAGAATTCGCCGACGATTTCGCCACCTTTAATTGTCGCCAATGACTGAAAGAGAGTGAGGTCGACACTATCGGAGACGAAGTGCACGCTGCCATCGCCAAGGCCGAAGTGGGCACCACCCGTGTGATGGCTGCTATAGTCATCGAAATGGGTATCAGGGTGATTCGGTGTGTGGTCTGTGGCGCCCAGGATGCGTTGAAAAGCCTCTTCTCCTTCGGGCACCATACCGACCCATGTCGAGTACCAGTTGAGCCTTTCATCCGCGCGGCGCTCACCGATCAAAATCGTCTCGGTGTAGCCGTCGGTTATGCTACGCAGTTTCACACTGCTGTTGTGGTAAAATGCCCCATTGCCGATGCACTGTCCAGTCGCTGAGACAGGAGGAGTTCCCGGTGCGTTCTCACAACCATTCAATTCTTCCGTTCCGAACGAGCCGACGTAATTCGCGATCGGCAGATTGGCGAGGATTGTGCCGGGCGTGGATTCGTGTTCGATCTCCCACATGTCCGACTGCGGATCGGACGGACAACGAAAGACACTCAAGGCATTTTCGCGAAATTTGTCGTTGATGGGATCGGCGATGCTTACATTGGGGTTAAACAGTCTCCAGACGTTGACTTGGTCGAGTTGGGGGAGCACCATGGCCCCCCAACCGATGCCGCTGGTCCCGTCGTGAGCGACGTGAGTTCCTGGCCCGTCAGCAATGTATCCCGGAGGAAACATCTTGAAGGAGTCGTGATAGTTTTGCAGGGCCAGTCCCAACTGCTTGAGGTTGTTGATGCACTGTGTGCGTCGTGCCGCCTCGCGCGCGCGCTGCACTGCAGGCAGCAACAAGGCAATCAGGACCGCGATGATGGCGATTACGACCAATAATTCGATGAGTGTGAATCCTCTTCGACCAGCCTTCATGTGTGAACTCCCATTCCCCGCAGGGACCAACAAGAATGTATGGACAAGATTAAGAATACCATCGGATACGATTACCCCCTCATGAGACGGGTGCGAATCACAAAACACGCAGGAAAAATCCCCAGATTGATGAGATCCGTGGATCGACGTTGAATTCCGCGTCACGATTTCGGTGGATCAATCGGACAATGCACAAGCTCTCACGCAACCGACCGTCATGCACATGACGCAGATTCAGGTTGACTGGCCCAGCCGCAGAGAGGCAGACAAACCAATGGTGGGGCGCGGGAACAAGCGGTGCGAGCGACAGTGTTTGTCGCCAGAGTGACTTCGGCAACAACTTCGTCGAGACTTGGTGCCGCAGGAACCAATGGGGTGGGATGACTCACGGTGATCTTGACGTGCGCAGACCATTGACAGATCAAGCAGTCTACATGGTTGTGACCGAGGGGATCGTGACGGTGGGGCTGTTTCTGGTCGTCGCTGTTGGTGTGCGAATGAGCGGTATGGCGATGCGAGTGCCCCTCATGATGATGAGGGCAACGGTGCGTGGAGGAGGCAGTATGCGAGTGGTGCTGGCAGGCACCTGTCCCCTGCACCCCGTGCAGTCCACTGTGTCCCAGGCAGAAACACAGGGCTTGCATTGCAATCAACGTGGAGGTGGAGAGTGTTCGCATGACAGTCAACAGACGTGCGTCAGGAGAAGTCCGAACTCTTGATTATTGTCACGGATTCTCAGAATCGTCAACCCGCCATTCGATCTACTCAAGACGAATGCTGAAAACCATTTGCGTTGAACCGACTGGTCGGATGGTCGATCTTGGTCAAGCGGCACAAACGTCACGCCTGATCGAGAGGGATCCCTCGCTGGGGGGCAGCAACAGCCGACAGAAGCACCGTGATCATCAGATCGACCATCGAAACGGCCTGACGGCCATTTGCAGAGATGCGAGGTTATGTTGCTCTCACAGTCATCTCCTCCCGAGCCGCTAACAGGAGGAAAGCTCAGCCGCGGCTTCGGCCAAGAATGACTCAACGTCTGCATTGACGGTTTCCGGAGTGATTTTGCCGTGGACCGCTGCGTCGATTTCGTTTTGAATGTCTGTGGCGAGGTGAATGTGACCCTGTCGTTTCTTTTCAGGAATCTGCAGGAAGACCCGAACGGCACTGGCATCCCATTGGATGCCGGACCGTTCCCGGAGGATGCTGAGAGCTTTCTGTTCGGACATCCCTTCGCGGTAAGGGCGGCTGCTCGTCATGGCATCGAAGGCATCAGCCACGGCCAGAATACGTGCCTGGAAGGGAATCTCATCGCCCACAAGGCCATGAGGGTATCCGCTGCCATCGATGGACTCGTGATGATGCAGGATGCCGGGAAGGAGATCCTGAAACTGTTGGAGGTTCTTAACGATGTCGTACCCGATTTGGGGATGCTGTTTGATGAGGCCGAACTCTTCATCGGTCAACTGACCGGGCTTGAGCAGCACATGATCGGGGACGCCGATTTTGCCCACGTCATGCAGCAGACCGCAGATGTAGATGCGTTCTTGCTGATTTCTTGGCAAGTCGAGTTGTTCGGCGATCAGCCGTGCGTACCAGCCCACGCGATCGCTGTGACCACGTGTATACGGGTCGCGTGCATCGATGGCACTACTCATCGAACGGATCACGCCGAGCACGAGGTCTTCCTGTTCATGATGCAGTTTGACATTGTGAGAGTGTGTGGCGATCAGGGTTGCCGCTGCCCCCATGAGACTGGCTTCAACGGTGCCGAATTCGGTCTCACTGCATTCGTAGCCCGAGAAGGCACCAACATCCGAGGCCATGCGGTTCACCGCGACGAGCCAGCCTCTCAGACGATTGGACGAAGTCAGTGGCACTGCGATGATCGAGTTGACACCCGAGGCACGAAACGGCGGCTCAACCCGGTTCCCATTGGCGATGCGTGTGCGGGGATTGGTGTCGTCAGTCACGTCTTCCCACAGCCATCGTCGCCAGAATTGATCGTTGACATGCTGCGGTCCGACCCAGGTCACGTTGTTGTCGACCGGTGACGACCCTGACTGAAACAACGCGACGGATTCCGCATGGATGAGTCCTTGCAATGAAGTAAGAACTTCCACGGCCAGACTTTTGACGGTGACGCGTACATCACACAGCCGCATTTGATCGGCCAATGTCCTCAGCCACGTCTGCTCCTCCATGTCGTAGGTGATTTGCTCCAGGCAGGAATCCAACTCGTGTGATTTTTTCTGCAGGTGGGACTGATATGAGGCCAATTCCAGAGTGGTCGTCACCAGTCTTTCGAGCAGGGAGGTCAGTTTGGTCGGGACGACTCCGACCGCCAACAGTTGTTTCGTGGGGATTCCTGGCAATTTGACGATGACGGCTGTCTGCCGTTCGTCGCAGGAATTCAGTGCAAAGCCGCGACGCTCAACGGATCTGGTCATTCCGGAGAGGTCAGTGCAGGTCACCAGCGACGGGAGTGGGTCCAGCTGCCCTTTGGAGTTGACGCCATCGGGAGAGCAGAGCGAAAAGTGAACGCCAATGCTCTCCTTCAGAAAGCGCGCGAACCCGCGTGCGGAGTCAACTGAGATCGCTGCGAGTTGATCTGTGGAGTCAATCATTGTGAGTGCCGGGCTTCATTGATTGCGCACAACTGTCCCTCTCCCAACTCTAGGTCACGAATCCTGCACGCGCCGCAATTCATCGGGAGCTGCCGATGCAACCGCCGAACCCGTCCAACGATCGTTTTACAAGGCACAGGCGTCAGAATCGTCATCACAGAATTGTCTGTGTTGCGACCGGAAGTCTCTCTGGACTGACCGGGGCGACTGCCTGCGCTCAGGGCCATTCCATTGACACAGGCTCACGACGGGCAATCGTGGGTGAGCAGTCGATTCCCTCCGAACGTCAAGCATCGATAGGGCACAGGCGATTCTCTCACACCCCTGTGCGACCGCCGCACGGGTGACGAGCGTCGTCAGAACAACCGCCGTGAGTCTGACTGCGAGTGATCTGATCGCCGACGCTCATAAAGCAAGATCGTTGTCTCGCACCGCGCGTAGCTTCTCAGCGAGTTGATGCTGGAATCGCTCGACTACTGCTGCGTACTCCGGCTCATCGGCGAGATTGTTGAATTGACCCGGGTCGGCTTCCGTGTCAAACAGCTCAATGCCGGCGGATGCATCTTCCTGGTATTGGATGTACGCCCAGCGGTCCTCGCGGAGCAGAAAACCTTTCCGCGCTGGCGCGACGCTGAATGCGGCCTCTCGAACCGTGTGTGTCGGGTCATCAAGCATTGATGAAATGTCACGTCCCTGCAGACGCTCAGGGACGTCGAGACCGCACAGCCGAGAGACGGTCGGGTACAGGTCCAACAACTCCGTCAGCGAGTCACAGACGGAGGGGTCTTTGCCCGGCACGCTGATGATCAACGGCACGGCTGCCGACTCGTCCCGCAGACTGACCTTCGCCCAGAAGTCATGCTCTCCCAGATGATACCCGTGATCGCTGGTGAAGATCACGATCGTGCGGTCATCCAACCCCGCTACCTTGAGTGCCTGCATCACCTTGCCGACTTGCGCATCCATGTACGCAACGGAGGCGTAGTAGCCGCCGAGTGCTTTCTTCTGGCGACGCACGTCCATCTGCATGTTGACGCTCGTCTTGTAGTTGATCCCGGCCGTCGGAATATCGTCCCAGTCGCCCGGCACCTTCACAGGCAACGACAGACTGTCATAAGGCAGAAAGGGGCCGAAGTACGATCGCGGTGCGACGAATGGCACATGCGGACGCACGAACCCGACACCAAGCCAAAATGGTTCGTCCTGATGCAGATCGATCAGGTCGGCTGCTTTGAGTGCTGTCTTTCCATCCGAGTGAACCAAATCGTCGCCGTCAGCTTCGACGACCACGAATGTGTTGCCTCCGATGACCGGTTTCTTGCCATCCGGATTCCCTTCGAGCGTCTCACCATCACCCGCCGCCTTCCACTCCGGTCCGGGACTGTTGAACCGCTCGGTCCATGAGGCGGCGTCATCCGCACCGTTTCCACCATCATGATCGCGACCATCTCCGCCGTACTCGATGCCGCCCGGCACGCCCATGTGATAGATCTTGCTGACCCGAGCCGTGTAGTAACCGTTGTTCTTGAAGTGCTGCGGCCATGTGGCCCGGTCACCAATTTGGGGACGAGGGCTCTTGTAACCCAGCACGCCCGTTGCGTGAGGATAGTACCCGGACAACATCGACGCTCGGGACGGTCCGCAGTACGTCCCCTGACAATAAGCACGCGTGAATCGCGTTCCGCGAGCCGCGATCACATCGATGTTTGGCGTCTGACAGACTTTGTTGCCGTAACACGACAGAGCCGTCGCGGTCAGGTCGTCCGAGATGATGAACAGGACGTTGTAAGGCCGGTCACGAATCGCCTCGTCAGCTTGTGTCTGCGCGGCGACAAACAGCATCAACAGCAAGCAGGATTGGCAGGGTCTTATCATCACGAACTTTCGGTCTGGCTGGCTCAACAGGCAACAAACTGACAGAATCAAGTGAGAGCCTATCCTGATATGACTCTTGAAGCCAGCAATCGGAGCCGTCACATGATCGCCCCTTCAATACGCCTGCTCGTCGTGATGACCGTGGTGTTATTCACGTCCGCCAAGGTCATGGCCGACGATGCTCGGATGAATGTGTTGTTCCTCATCTCGGATGACCTCAACACGTCACTGGGGTGTTATGGGCACCCGTTGGTGAAGTCGCCCAACATCGACCGCCTGGCTGCTCGCGGTGTCCGATTCGAGCGGGCGTACTGTCAGTACCCGTTGTGTGGACCGAGTCGCAACTCGATGCTGACCGGACTGTATCCCAACTCGACCGGCATCCTCACCAACAGTCAAATCTTTCGACAGTCGATCCCGCATCAGCACAGTCTCTCGCAGGCGTTTCGTCTCGATGGTTACTTCGCGGCTCGGATCGGCAAGCTGTATCACTATCAGGTCCCCAAGGGAGTCGGCACTAACGGACACGATGACCCCGGCTCGTGGGAGTTGGAGCTAAATCCGGCCGGTTGCGATCGGCTCATTGAGGAGCCTGAGATCTTCACACTCAGGCCGGGCAACTTCGGCGGCACCCTCAGTTGGTACGCCTCGCCGCGCGGCGACAGCGAACACACAGACGGCATGCTCGCTCGCGATGCCGAGTGGGTACTCGAACGCTGTGCGAAGGAGTCTCGTCCGTTCTTTCTTGCCGTCGGCTTCTACCGTCCGCATACACCTTATGTTGCACCCGAGGAGTACTTCACTCACTACTCGAAGGAGGACATGCCGATCGTGCAAGGCGTTGAGGAAGACGTGCAGGATCTTCCGGAGGATGCGCTGGGGAGTCACAAGAAAGAACACGCTCTCCTCAACGACGATCTCCGCCAACAGGCAAAGCAGGCGTACTACGCGAGCATTGAGTTCATGGATGCACAGGTTGGATACGTCCTCAACGCGCTCGAACGCAACGGTCTGGCTGACAACACGATTGTCGTGTTCACCAGCGATCACGGATACCACCTCGGCGAACATGGTCTTTGGCAGAAGATGAGCCTGTTTGAGGAGTCGGCCCGTGTGCCGCTGATCATCGCTCCGCCAAGTTTGACCGAGCCGGGAGTCGTCAGTGAGTCGCTCGTCGGTCTCGTCGATTTGGCACCGACATTGCTGGAGGTGTGTGGCGTCCCTGCACCCGAGAACCTGCAAGGGCAGAGTCTCGTACCGATGTTGAAGGACCACACCCACAAGGGACGCGGCTGGTCACTCACGCAGGTCCGGCGAGGCAAGGGACCGGCGAAACAGACCTTCGGTTACACCCTTCGCACGGCTCACTGGCGGTACACGGAATGGGATGGTGGAGACCGTGGCCGCGAACTCTACGATCACAAGGCCGACCCGCTGGAACAGACGAATCTTGCCCAAGTGCATGCACACACCGACACGCTGGTCGAGTTGTCACATCTGATGAATCATGCTGTCGCATCAACACTCCCGGAATCGGGCGACATCCCCCGAGTCTCACTCGGAACGTGGACGCCGAACCTGACCGATCCGTGAGCGCGCGTGACGGAGGGATATCATTTGTCACTGGTCATTCGCGTGGATGAGCACTTCTGTTGTGCAGTCACTCCATCTCATCGAGACGCTTCCTCGACGTGTCCGGCGCGAAGCAGATGATGATTAGCCCGAGCAGGTACACGAGGCAGGTCAGGCGACCCATGCGCGCGTAGTCGCCGCCGGTGGCGACCATGAGTTGACCGGCACCCAGGACGCCGAGAGCAGTCGCGATGCGACCGAAGTTGAACGTCACCCCGGTCCCCGTTGCGCGGACGCGCGTCGGGAACAGTTCAGGAAGATATAAGGGGAGCCAGCCGAAGTAGACCGTGCCGAAGAATCCGATGGCTGTCACCCACCCTAGGAAATACGGGTCCCCCGGTTTGAGAACCCAGAAGATGTAGCTGCTGATGAAGAGCGACAGCAGGCTGATCAGGAAATAGGTCGTGCGGCGACCGAAGTGCCACGCCAGCCAGCCACCCAGCAGACTGCCAATGACGGCACCACCTGACTTCGACCACTGTGTCCACGCCTTGAGCGAAGCGATTCCCTCATGCTCACCGACTTGACCGGCCCAGGGGACAAGCCAGTTGGCCGACCCCCAGTTCCCCATCAGCGGCACCGCCCCCAGACACATGCCCAGCAATGTCAACTTGAGTAGCGGCGGGCGAAAAACTTCCTTGATGGTTGAGGTTTGGGGAGCGGTGTTCGGCCCGTTGAGCGTCTGCTGTTTCGCTCGTGACGATACCCACAACTGCGATTCCGGGACGGCAACGAGCACAAACAGGCCCAACAGTGTGGGGGTTGATGCAAACAACATCACCCACCGCCAACTTTCCGGGGTGATCGGCCACTGCATGGCCACGGAGGAGAGCAGCATGAATCCCACATTGGCAGCGGTGCCGATCAAACCGGACAGCATGGCTCGCGACACACCGGCCCAGGCTTCGGTCGCAAGCGCCACGCCGTTTGGCCAGATGCCACCGATCCCCATGCACGCCAGGAACCGAAGCACCAGAAACTGCTCCGGCGACGTCACGAAATAGGCGGCGAACGAGAGGAGCGAGTAGCAGAGGATGCTCAACCCCATCGCCTTCGCCCGACCGATGCGATCACCAAGCGCCCCGAACAACAGTCCTCCGGCCGCAGCTCCCAGCAGAAACGCACATGTGAAACGGCCAAACCAAAGGCCGACTCCGCCTTCGCCGCTGCTGACGCCAAGCGAGATCGCCACGCTCCGTCCGGCGAGCGGCACGATCGCCATGTTGGTCCCCGCGAACAGCCAGCCGAGAAACGCCGTCGTCAGCACGAGAATTCGCTGCGACTTTGTCAGTTCGCTGTGGGACGATTCAACCATGTTGCTCGATGAGGGCAAGGGCGATGTCCTCGATCCGTTGTGTCAGATCAGCAGGCAAGGCACCACGATGAGCACTTCTGAGCGCCTCGTCAACGTGGGCCGGATCGCCGAAGCCAATGATCGCCGCTGTGACCCCCGGATGTTGAAGCGGATAACGCACTGCGACATCTCTCAGTGTGTCATCACTCCCCGTCACGTCTCTCATCCGCACGGCTCGCTGCTCATCCCGGCGATAGAGGTCCAGCGGAAAGAACGGGCTGTTAAGCGTATGAGACCCAGGTTCGTTCCCCAAGACGGCCCCGGCGGCGAAGACACGAATTGCGAACACGCCCATGTCATGCTGCCGGGCCAGTCCAATGATGTTGCCATAGTCGGCCTCAGGATACTCGTCCGGCACGTGTAGCCCTGCACTCGGATTCATGATGTTGAAGGGCACCTGAATCGTGTCGAATTCGCCGCTGTCGACGACCTCTCGCAGTGCGTCTGCCTGCCCGACCGCTGTGAGGCCGATGTGTCCCACCATCCCCTCCTCCTGCAAAGAGCGGAACGAGTCCAACACTTTCCCCAGCACATCGCGGGGCGTCACTGACGTCGCCTCCTGACCACGTTCGGCCGTGATCGCATTATGCAGTTGCAGCAAAGTGACACGCTCGACTCCCAACCGCTCAAGACTCCCCTCGATCGAGCGACGCACGGCTGAGGGGATGTCGTCCAACTCTTCCGGCAACAACCGCACCTTCGTCGCCAGATGCACGCGGTCATGGGCGTCCAGTTCCCGTAGCGCCTCACCAAGGCTCTCCTCCGACCGTCCCTTCCCATAGGTCGCCGCTGTGTCGATCCAGTTGACTCCGTGATCGATCGCACGAGCGAGCACGACCTGTTGCCGCGATCGATCTTCGCCCGTCATCAGGTTCGAGATCGGCCCACATCCAAAAGCAATTGTCGAGACCGAAAGCCCCGTGCGACCCAGAATGCGGTACGACATGGATGGCGATTCGACGGTCACGCCACGATGTCCTCGAGCACATTGCCGGAAACGTCCGTCAGGCGGAAGTCGCGACCGGCGTAGCGGTAGGTGAGTTGTTCGTGGTCGAAGCCGAGCAGGTGCAGCATGGTGGCGTGCAGGTCGTGGACGCTCGTGCGGTCCTCGACTGCCTTAAAGCCGAAGTCGTCGGTCGCTCCATGAACGGTGCCCCCCTTGATGCCACCGCCGGCGAGCCAGACGGAGAAGCCGTAGTGGTTATGATCGCGTCCCTGTTGCGGGTCGCCTTTGGCGCTGAGTTCGACGGTCGGTGTGCGACCGAATTCGCCGCCCCAGAGGATGAGCGTGTCCTCGAACATGCCTCGTTGCTTGAGGTCCGTCATGAGGGCGGCAATCGGTCCGTCCAGTTCGCCCGCGAGCTTGCGATGGCTCTCCTCGATCTTCGCGTGATTGTCCCACGGCTGGCCCGCCCCATGCCAGAGTTGCACGTAGCGGACGCCCCGCTCCAGCAGCCGTCGGGCGATGAGCGTCTGCCGACCGTGGACCCCATCGCCGTACAGCTCCTGAATGTGCTTGGGTTCAGGGGTGATATCAAACGCCTCCGCCGCGTCACGCTGCATCCGGAAGGCAAGTTCGAATGACTGGATGCGGGCTTCGAGTCGGTCATCTTTGCGAGTCGCCCGGTGTCGTTCATTCCAGCGAGCCAGCAAGTCGAGCTGACGGCGCTGGTCAGCCTTGGTGATGTGCGGATGTTCGATGTTCTCGATGAGCTTGCTGAGTTCGCGATGCTTCGAATCGACGTACGTCCCCTGATAGGCTCCGGGCAGAAAGGCGGCGTGCCAGTTTTCGTTGTCCTTGATCGGCAGTCCGCCCGGACACATGGCGATGAAGCCCGGCAGGTTGGCGTTCTCCGTCCCCAACCCATACAGCACCCACGACCCCACACTGGGTCGCGGCTGGATCGAGTCGCCCGAGTTCATCAGCATCAACGACGGTTCATGATTCGGTACCTGTGCGTACATCGATCGAATGACGGCAATGTCATCGATGTGCTGGGCCGTCTTGGAGAAGATTTCGCTGACCTCGATGCCCGACTCGCCATAGCGCCGGAACTTGAACGGCGAAGGAAACGCCGCTCCCGTCTTGCGTTCGGTCGCCAGCGTCTCCCCCAACGGCTGGTCCGCATAATTGTCAAGCATCGGCTTGTGATCAAACGTGTCGACCTGTGACGGGCCCCCGTTGAGAAAGAAGTGAATCACCCGCTTCGCCCGACCGGGGAAGTGTGAGGGTCGCACATCGAGTGGCCCTCGCTGGATCTGCTCAGCGGCGTCGACTCGACATCCATCGTCGTTGAGTAGTGACCCCAGACCGAGGGCCCCCAGTCCCAATGCCGAACGACGAAGGACGTCACGACGGTTCAAATATGTCGGCCAGACAGGTGAGTGCATCGGATGAGCCTCTTGACAGTATGTGCGTTTGCAACTGCAGTTGAAGGGAGGAGGAACACTAATTCCCGTGTTTGACGCTCCGCGTGTCGTCTCAATCCACAAACAGAAACTCGTTCGAACAAAGAAGTACTTGGGCGAGTTGTTCCCAGCCGGTCAATTGATGAACAGCCGTGTTCGGAAAGTCACGTTCGGAGTTCCACGTTGTCTCGGTGGAAGCATCAGTGATCTTGGCCGTCCAGTCATATTGATCGCTGTTGAGCACCTCGTGAATGTCGACCACGAAGTCGATCGTCTCACCTGCTTCGACATCGAAGGACTCAACATTGAAGTCAGCCGTGCGCAGGCGAACGAGTTGATAGGCCAACTGGCCTCTGCGGGAGCTGATGATGAAACCACGGACGCCGTCTCCCGCAGCCGGTTCCTGTGTGAGGGCGGATTGCAGGGAAACTGTCATTGCCCGCGGAGCCGTCCAGCGACGGACCGAGGCGTGGGCGCGGTCGTTCCCCGGATGACCTCCGGTCGCAGAGAGTTGGACCCACCCGAGAGTCGGATCCGGATACGCGGGCCCTCCCTGCCAGGCGGCACCTGTGAAGTGCGGCAGCGGTGTGAAGCCATCGACCCGCTTTGTCTCCTCATTGACGACTCCGTATCCGTATTGCCAGTCATCCACAGTTGCCAGGCGAACCGGTGTCTTGACTTCCGCGATAGAACTCACCAGTGCGAGCGATTCGTCCACCTCGTCATCACTCGGCTCGCGTTGCAGAGTGCGTTGGAACAAACGTCGAATTCGCTCCTCGGGTGATGCCGCCTCATCGATGTTGCTGGCGAGTGACTGGACCTGCTCATGGATCAGCGGATGGTTCATCAGAAACAACGCCTGCTGTGGCACGGTCGTCTGGGGTCGCTGGGGTGTGTGCAGGTCGGGATTGGCAAAGTCGAACATTCGCAATGTGCTGGGCAGAAACTGACGGTCGACCAGACCATAAAGCGTGCGTCTCACAGGGAACGGTGATTTGAACAGTTCCGCTGGTTTGCCTCCGACTCGACGATCAAGTTCACCGGACGCTGCCAGCACGGAGTCGCGAAACTCCTCGAACGTCAGCCGATGTTCGTTCATCCGCCACAACAACCGATTCGTCGGATCGACGCGACGTGCGGCGGCGAGTCGATCTGCGTCTTCGGGACCAAACGACGATTGACGGTAGGTCGCGGACTGCAGAATCAATCGATGCAGCGACTTCAGGCTCCAGCCGTCAGCGATGAACCGCGTGGTGAGCCAGTCGAGTAATTCAGGATGCGAAGGTTCGGTCGCTCGCGTACCGAAGTCACTCGGCGTGGTGACGAGTCCTTCGCCGAAGTGATGGGCCCACACGCGATTGACGATCACGCGTGCCGTCAACGGATTGGTGGGATCGATGATGGCCTTGGCGAGCTCGAGGCGTCCACTTCCTTGTTGGAATGGGCCAGCGTCGTCATCCAAGAGGGCAGACAGAAACTGGCGTGGAACGTCATCTCCCTGCTTGAGTGGGTTGCCTCGCAGGAATATCCTTGGCTCTGTCGGCATGGGACGGTCGACGAGAGTCACCGAATGGGCCGCTTCGATCGAGGAGTTGATGATCCAGCGATCCACCTCCCCCTGCAGCTTCCATAACTCCGTGCAGACATCGGTCGTGAAGAACGCCTCGACTTGCACGATCGGTTCATTGGGCACGACCGAGGGGGCCGTGGGACCATAGAGGACCTGCCGCAGTTGTTCGACCGCCGAATCTTCCAACGCGGTCGGCGAGTCGGCTTCGCCCGCTTCCTCAAGCACAGTCTGCCAGCGGGTGTCGATGTCTGTGAACAGGGCTGCATATCGTTCGATCACTTCTGCGAAGGAGACCGGAGGAGTGGCGAACGCTGCCGCGACCAGCGGATTGATCGCACCAGCTTCGGAGGTCTGAAGTTGTTCGGTCACACCCTCAGCCAGTGCGACAAAGTCGTCGGCATCGAGGTCAGCATAGGCGTGCCAGGGGACGAAGATAGGATCGTTGTGACGGGCAGCCTTTCGCAAGCATTTCTCCCAGCGGCGCACGAACGCGGGCAGCAGATCGGACTCCTGAAAGACCTGATCAAAGCCCTGGGCGGGAAACTTGTCGAGTTCCGTCTGAGCAGTGAGGTAATCGGCAATGCGGCTCCGTGCCCGTGCCGATGACGTCTCCCGTCGTTCGGCGAGCGTTGAGGCCAGCTTTTCCTGGCGGGTTTGCAGCTCCTTCAGAAACGCTTCATCATCCGGCTCCGGTCCGACCGCGACAATCTCTTCCGCACAGCTGTCGAAGACTCCATACAGCGAGTAGTAATCAGCGGTGGGGATGGGGTCATACTTGTGGTCATGACACCGGGCACAGCCCACGGTCAGGGCCATCGTCCCGCGTGTCACCACATCGATGCGGTCGTCGATGATGTCCCGCCTGACGCCGAGAAACCGTCGGCCCAGGGTCAGAAACCCCATGGCGGCGAGGTCGGTCTCATTTCGATCGCGCACTTGGTCGGCGGCGATCTGCAACAGCAGGAAACGGTCGTACGGCATGTCGTTGTTGAGAGCGCGAGCGACCCAGTCACGGTAGGCCCATGCATGCACCCAGAACCGTTCCTCCCGGGCATAAACGTATCCCTTGGTGTCTGCATAGCGGGCCACGTCGAGCCAGTGCCTCGCCCATTGCTCGCCATAATGCGGCGAGTCGAGCAAGCGATCAATCAGCTTCTCGTCGGCGAGCGGGTCGGAGTCTTTGACAAACTGTGTGATCTCCTCATGCGAAGGGGGCAGTCCCGTGAGCGTGTATGACAAACGACGAATGAGCGTCCGTCGGTCAGCCTCTGGTGCAGGAGAAAGGCCCGCGTCTTCCAGTTTCGATAGCACGAATGCATCAACGGGTGTGTGAACCCAGTCGGGGTTCCCGACTTCGGGAGGTGTCGGCTGCTTCACCGGTTGAAAGGCCCAGTGGTTTTTTCCCTGATTCATGGTTGATGTCTGTGCCGGTGGATCGTCGTCGGGCCAAACGGCACCACGCTCGATCCATGTTGCCAGGACAGCAACCTGTGCTTCGCTCAGCGCGTCATCGGGCGGCATTTCAAGCCCGTCCTCACGACGCACGGCTTGCAAGAGTAAACTGGTCTCAGGCTCACCGGGCACGATGGCTGGTCCGGTGTCTCCCCCGTTCAGCAGAGCCGTACGCGAATCCACACGCAGCCCTCCGTTCTGCTTCTTCGCACCGTGACATCCGCTGCACTGTTCGAGAAGGAGTGGGCGCACCTCGTTCTCGAAAAATCGCAACACATCGTCGTCTGCTTGCACCTGTGCGCCGCAGAGCATCAGACCTGCGACGAGCAGTAAGTGACCGACAACGGATACGACTTCAGACTTCGACGGCCAACAATCGTTCTCCCAAAGCATCAACCGCTCGCTCCCCACTGCAAAGGATTCAGAATGTCTGCTCCTCCATTGTTAGCGAACGACCAACGATTTGCCATCGCAGCCTGGTCCGTCCCTCGCCCCTTGGGGGAGAGGGACCGATTCCGAGCTTGGGCGAGGAATCAGGGTGAGGGGCCGGCGCTGGCATGGATCGCCGGCGCTGACCCCTCACCCTGGTCTTTCGCTGAAGCGAAAAACCGCCCCTCTCCCCCAAGGGGAGAGGGGGATCATGCATCACGAACGTTCGACAGCCCTCTCTCAAACTCCGGAAAACGGGTGTTCTCGGTCCATGAGCACTGTGCGGAAGCAGTACAGACCGTGCTCGGCTGTGTGATGGGCATCTGCGGGTCGGTTGAAGTCCACATCGCCTGCGAACTGGAGGCCCAATTGATCGACCAGTCGCCGGATGTAGTCGAGGTTCACTCGTGGAAAGTCGAACGTCAGCACGATCAGTCCGCCCGGACGCAACACCCGTTTGAACTCAAGCAATGAGTCACGAATATCTCGCTTCAGCGGCAGCAATGACTCGACGACGCTCAATGCAGGCCACTTGTTTAAGCGGTCGGGCAGATGTTCCAACGTGGAAATGCAGAAGACTGTGTCGAACATATCCTTGTCGTAGGGCAGGTTCGTCAGCGATGTCACCTGATAGTCGATGTCGTCCAGATACCGCTGCGGAAAACCGTCCGCCTCCAGTCCGTACAGATCTCGCGACATCTTCGCCATCAGTTGTCCGTCAGCGATACGAGCATCCAAATCGCAGGCGTAACACTTCTGGCAATGGTCGAGCAGATAGAATTTGAGCGGATGTTCGATGCCACACGCTGCGTCGAGGACGACCGCATCGGGCTGCGCGAACTGGCGGGCCCACTCGTACTCGTACAGGCGGCTCCACCACGCATCCGGCATCCGCCAGACGAATGTCGGATCATGTGGATCGGTTACTCGAACGAACCGTGAAGTCAGCAGATCGTTGTCCATGAGTCTTCCTGACTCTCTGCAAGGCGGGGTGATGGATGTTGCGGGCAGTGTAGTCAACGTTTCGTCGCCGTCGGAAGGGGAGGCCCATGTGTCGAGTCAAACAAGAGCATTGAGATGGCAGCCGGACTATACTCACCAACAAATGGTCCTTGTCACCTTATTAAGAAGCTGCACATGCAGATTGCATCGATCGAGGCGATTCCTGTTCGTATCCCGCTTAAGCCGGAGCGCCGCATGGTGTCGGCGCTGGGACGCCATGAGGTGTCCGAGTTCGTACTCGTCCGACTGACGACTGACGATGGACTGGTCGGCGCGGGCGAGGCGACAGTGACACCTCAATGGAGCGGCGAGACGGTCTGGAGTGCACAGACCATCATCGAAAACCTGTTCGCACCACTCGTGCGGGGACTTGATCCACACGATGTTGACACGATCGCTTTGCGGATGGACAAAGCGGCCGTAGGAAACTGGTTCGCGAAAGCAGCGATTGAGATGGCCTGCTGGGACGTTGTCGGACAAGCGGAACAGAAGCCAATTTACGATCTCCTGGGAGGAGCCTGTCGACCGCTGACGATTCGCAATCGCTTCTCACTCGGTGCTTATGAGCCTGACATCGCTCGGGAACGCGCAGCAGCACTCGTCGAGGCGGGGTTCGAGACAATCAAAGTGAAGGTCGCGACCCATCCCGAGAAAGACGTCCAGCGAGTGCAAGCCGTCCGCGAAGCTATTGGCCCCGAGGTGACGCTCACAATCGATGCGAACGCAGGTTGGACGACGGTTGAAGAAGCGCAGCAGGCACTGGACCGAATGGCTGACTGCAAGATCGCACTCGTCGAGCAACCGCTCTTGCGGGGTGACTATCACGGCTTGAAACAATTGCGTGACGTCACAGGACACAAGATTCTCGCCGATGAGAGCTGTTTCGATGAGATGCAGTTGCGAGAATTGATTCTGCATCACTGCTGTGATGCCGTCACTCTGTACCCCGGCAAACAGGGAGGCATCGCTCGTGCTCACCGCATGGCCCAACTCGCCGGTGAACACGGCATCCCCTGTACGATCGGTTCGAACCTCGAATGGGACATTGGGGCCGCTGCGATGATGCAGTTCGTGGTCTCCTCACCCAACGTGCAGATCGAGACGATCCCCGGCGACTGCCTCGGACCGAGTTACCACGAGTTCTCGATTGTGAAGTCGCCGCTGACGATTGAGGGACCATTCACCACACTCCCCGACACCCCCGGATTGGGTGTCGAGGTGGACTGGTCACTGGTCGAAAAACACCGCGTCGGCAGTTGAGTCACCCCCTCACCATGCAAGTACGCCCCGCCTGTTAAAGCCAGCCGGCGCGCTCGCTGGATTCAACATGTTGTTCTCGTGAACACTACGTCGGCAGCGGCACCGGCTGGATACGGATCACATCGGGGTGATCGGGCAGTTCGCTCCACAGGCGGACCAGCAGGTTCAGCGCCACCGTGTGCAGACACAACCACAACAGAATCGCCGTTTGGCGCCCGACACCATGCCAGCGTCGCAATTCGATGTAGTTGTCAGCTTGGGGAGAATAGGATTGATGGCGGCAATTGTGATTGACGCCAACGAGCACTGCAAGCAAGAGGGATTGAATTGACGCTGAAGCATCAATACATGCCGATGCGTCTTGTGCACGCACAGCCTTCGATCGAGGTCACGCAGCTCGATCTCTCCCATTGAATCAGCAAGGGACCGAGGTCCATCGGCAGATGACAAAATCGTTTACTTCTGCCAGAACTGCGACTCCGCCGGCGACTGATACCGCACGTCCAGATGGGGCGTTGACAGCTTCTGCTCAGCCGCGAGCGACTCCATGCCAGCGGCGACGAGACCAGTCGTCAACAGCGTGCGTTCGATCGGGTAGGGGGCTTTGCCCGTGCGGAACATCTCTTCAGCCTTCGACATCAACGCCGCTGAGTACACGACGTTCGGATTGGGCGGGAGATAGAATAGCGTTGAGAGCGGATCGTCCTGCCCCTGGAGCTTGGCAGCGAACGTGAAGTCATCGACGAGTCCGTTCATCAACAGCATGCTCGCCTTCAGGCCGTCAGCATGCTCGTAACGATACAGCACCGGCTCCTTCACCCACTCGCGGATTTGCTCCTCGGTCGGGTAGCGGTGACTGTAGGTTTCGCCTTGATGCAGCGTCTGACTCCGACAGAGACACGCCTCGAACAACTGCGGGTCCCATCCACCGTCCTGCCATGAACCGGCATTCATCGCCTCCCACACAGCATCCCCTCGCAGGGCGTGCATGGAGATCACACCTGACTCCCCTCCCTTGCGGCGCTCGGCCATGCATTGCAGCACTTCCAACGCATGAAAGTCGTAACTGTCGACCCCACCAATGGCGACACACATGATCTCCTCGACGTCCGCCCCCTGGGGCATGTCGATCGACGGCATCCGCCACGTCATGGGGAGTGACGACCCGGCGAGAAACGGAAACTTCAACTCGCGAGACAACTCGACCATCTCCTCAGCCCACTCCCAATTCCAGGAGAGATGCTTGTCGTTGAACACGGGCACTGAGCGACCATCTTCCCGAAAGACGTCGGCAACCTGTTTGAACAACTCGTACCTCGGGTACTTTTTTTGCCCGATCTCGTTGTCCGGATAGTCCCCATGCTCGCCGATCAGCAGCACGGCATCGACGGCCAGATTGTCCCCTCCATTGCGGACAGCCTCTGCCACGGTCGGAAAGATCTTGAAGCCGAACTGTTGCTCCCGCTCACGGCTGAGATCGTTTTTCGGAAACTGATCGACGTACGCGCTGACGACATCGATCGGCGGATGATGCCAGTGGCCATTGATCGGATACCCGGCGAGAAACCGCTCGGCCATATGCCACGCATGTGAGTGATACCGCCACTCGGTCGTCACGACGGCCATCTTCAGTCGTCGTGACTCATTCGGTGCCGCGAACACAAAAGGCGAGGCAGCAACAGCTGCTCCAACACTGCCGAGAAACGAACGACGAGTAAGCATGGCGAAACCTGCAGGCGAACCAATGAGGGAGTGAGACCGACTCCCATCGTATCGCAAGCTGTTCGCACACTCCACAGCCGTGACGTTTGGCCTTCAAGGCGCCCGGGCAATATTGACATCGGGCATGCCGGAAGGTTTGTAAACATCCGGGTTTTGACGTCCCTGAGTGAGTTCCTTCACCCGCGAGTTCACATACACCTGCATCTCGGAAAAGCTCAGCATGCCGTTTTTGTCATAGTCGGTTTTGACAGTCCCTCGCACGAATTCCAGGATCGCTTTCGTGAAGGCTCCGTGTTTCCACGAATCGTGTTCGAAACTTTCCTCCTCCGGGAGGCAGGAGGCATAGGTGAGTGTTCCAGCGCCGTGCCACACTTGTGCCCGACGCACGTTGACTGTCCGGAGTTCGACACCTTCGCCAAACGCCCCCCCGTGGCAGGTGTCTGCGAAAACAATGAGGTTCGAGCGAATCTTGCGGAGGAACACATGCAGTTCGTCGAACGAGATCGCCGATTGGAACAAGACGCTGGGGTTGAGTTCGTGGGTGCCAAAGTACCACGTGTCGTCCGTGTCAAACACGCCGTGACCTGAGAGGAGAATGACAGCCGTATCGGACGGACGGACCGCCTGCTTAGTCAGCCAGTTCAATGCCAGCTTGAGTTCGGGGACCGTCGCGTTTTCGTTCGTCACGAGACGAGTCGTCACCTCAGCGAACTGCCGTCCTTCCTGCGCCTTCCAAGCGCTGACGAATTCTTCTGCATCTCGATGTGAATAGCGGAGTGTGAACTGTTCATCCTTGTAATCGGAGACACCAACCGCGAGGACGAACAGATTCGGCGCATCATCGGGCAACGGAATTCTTGCGGTCGTCCGCTGACCTGGGCTAGGCTTGCTCTCGATCAGTTGTTGACCGGAAGACAACACACGAATCTTGACGCTTTGCCGGTCGGTGAGGTCTTTCGAATTCCTGGCGACGAGGGCAATGTCGTACGATCCCGGTTTCAATTCGATCTGCTGCTCATAGATTTCAGTGATCACATTGTCGTCACGACGTTCGCCGACTTTTTGTGGTCGTCCCTCAGCAGGACGCGAGTTGACAGTGAAGTGTACGTCCTGAACGGCCAGATCACTGCGAGGCGTGATTTCTCCCTTCATGGTGAACTCGGTCTGTTCCGTTTCGCCTGCCGGTGGAGACAGGAGCAACACCTCAGGCGGAAGCGTGAGTTGGAATGCATCTCCGTTTGATGCGTCGATCACCAGTGGCACATTTGGCAAGACTTGCATCTCCGCCCGTATCCGATTCGTGGCCACATCAGTGTCACCCGCCTGGAGGGTGTACTCAACAATTTTCCGTTGGTAAAGGTGCTGCTGAAACTGGTCGAAGCGGTAGAAAGTAGCCGTCTCTGCGCGGCTGTTGTTGACATGCCAGCCAACATGTTCCGCCCCCTGCGAGGATGCGGTGTACATTCCGTTCTTTGTCCATGCGACCCACTCATCATCGTTGGAGAGAAACAGGTTCAACAATGGTTCGGCGAGATCGGGAGCTTCGACGAGCTTGATGGTCTCAGGTGGTTCACCATTCGTCGTGTCCCAGCGCTTGATACCAATGGCGACTTTCATGCCGGGTGTATACTTTCCGTCATGCATCGCGCGGAAGCGCTCATAGAACGTCGAGTCATCGAATTTCTGGACAACGTCGCCTTTCTTGAAACCGGCTCTTGCGGCCTCTTCTCCTAGAAACGAGATGCTCGTCCCGTCTGTGACAAAGCCCACGTCGCCCAGCACGCGTGGTGGGGTCAGCCGCCAGATGCACATCGTGCCGTCAAGCGAAGAGGAAGCGAGATAGCGTTGATCAGGCGAGACGGCAAATGAGGTCACCATCGCTTGGTGAGCCAGGAATCGCCGCCGCACGCGGAAAAACGGCTTTTCATCCGGCCCCATTTGCACAGTGCCTTCCACCAGCTTGCCATTGTCCGTCCCGACGATGAGCGTATGCGGCAATGAGCCAGGATACTCAACAAATTTGAAGCACATCGGTCGGCCGAACTTGGCGCGACTTGGCAGCACAGCAGGGTTGAGGATCTTGGCCAACCGGTCGTCGTCTCGCCACGGAAGGAGGTTGATCGAGTTGCCGGACTCTGCATGGACGATGTGCAGGTCGTAGGGATCGCTGGTCCCTCCGCCCGAATCCTGAATCGGCCTGATCTGAAGTCCCCCGTCCGGAAGTTTCAGCTCCGGAAAGACGGCATCGTCTTCGACCGTCGTGGTCGTGGGTTGCAGGAGTCCCTTGGGCAGATTGAACTCTTTGTTCGTGGTACCAAAGCGGTTGTAGTGATACCGGTTGCCGCCATAGTTCTGATCGGCGTAGAAAAGTTTCTGTCCGTCGTCCGACCAGGCGACATCCCAGATGCGGCGATTGTTCGGCTTGAGTGGCGGGATGATGTTTCGGCCGGTCTGGGGTTCCCAAACATGGATCTGGCCTAATTGGTCTGCGCTGGCCGCGATTCCAGCAGCTTCGTTCCAGGCGACAGAGACGGGATCGAACCCGTGTTCATGGACAGCAACCGGATTCGATCCGGATCCCCAGGCTGCCACCCAGAAACGAGGTCCATTGCCAGCTGCTGGTGTTTTACCGCCCGCGACCCTCCATAAGCGACCGTCTGAACCAGTAGACGACACACGCAAGGCAAGATCGGAAGTGATCGAGGATTGATCACCTCCCGGCTGCCGGAGAGCTGTGATCTGTGTAGGCAGGTTGCGAATGCCACGTGGCCACTGATTGAGATCCATCACTTCCGCCTGATCTCGCATGGAGACCAGTACATGCCGTCCGAGTTTGGAAAACAAGAGCCACTGGCCGTCTGAACTGAACTTGAACACATCGTCGGGCGCATCGGGCCAATCAACCGAGGATGTTTTCCAGTAGATGCGGAAGAGTTCCTCAGCATCTCCTTTGCGAGCATTCCACCGCATGAAGATGATGTTGCCGTCACAGCCCCAAGTGGCCATCGTCCGACCATCGGGAGTGAAAGCGACGCCTCGTGTGCAGCCAAGGTGTCCCTTCACAAGTCGGTGCACTTCTTCTGGCCTCTGCAGGTCATAGAGACGTGTGGACCCATATTCCGTATTGTCCGAGACACCGACGGCCAGGAAGCGGCTATCAGGTGAGAATGCGACAGCGTCGATGTAGCCGACGTGATACCCGTACGGCTCTTGATAGCCACGCAGCGTTGCGTGCAATTCGCTCGTTTTCAGGTTCCAAACACGGACGACCTTCTCTCCCGCCGCGGCCAGCCATTGGCCGTCGTTGCTGAGGGCCAGCCGTTGGATGGGCACGCCGGTGAAGCCTTCCGCATCGACCATCAGTTGCGGATCGCCATACAGCGGCGCGTCACCGAACCCCTCTGTGGGTGAGAGTAAGAGACTCTCCGTGAAGCACAACGCGACAACAACACATCCCGCCCACATCCGCAGACAGGCTTCCCCATTCAGCGACATCGTTTTGCCCTTTCGCTGAGTTGTGACCGTCAGTTTGTCAAAGTCAACTCGTCAGATTTCTGTCAATCAATTGTGAGTCCTTTACGTCCCGTGGCCTCCACGCCAATTGTCCTCCCCCAGCGAGGAAGGGAAATTCTTCTGCCCCCCACGCGGCTTCGTACTTTGCCGGACATGTCATCGCGAGTAACAGGCGCACGACTCGTGACGGACGCCCCTGGAGTTCTCGCGCAGATTCGTCGCTGTCATTGATTGATCTCATCACGAGTCCTCCCGAAAGGCAAGCGCCGAATTGTGCCTGGAGAGCTTCTTACGACGACGCCAACGCAATTCGACGTGCAATCTTCTCCAAATTACGGAATAAATCAGGCTTCTTCCTCAAAATCCGCAAAGCCTGACACCGACTGGCGTTTGACGATCGTCGCGAAATCCTCGTATGCTGGGAGCTATCCGCTTGTTCGGCCATCGGAGTCCACGATTCCATGAAGTGTGTCTGCTCCACATTTCTGCTGACGTTGCTAGTTGCCGGGATCTCTCCGCCCGGCGATGCCGATGCTCAAACAGTCATCCCCGACGATGACGATCACGTCGGCGTCGAATCCTCTGAGACGCGACAGGCGGATGAGGAGAGTCTGTCTCATTGGGCATTTCTGCCGGTCAGTGATCGGACCCCGCCCCGTGTCGTCGCGAGCGAATGGTCGGATCATCCGATCGATCGGTTCATCGCTGCCAGGTGGAGTGAACGGGGTGTGACTCCCGTCGTGCCGGCAGAACCGCGCGCCCTCTTGCGACGGCTGTACTTTGATCTCATCGGACTTCCGCCAACACCGGACGAAGCAAGGGTGTTCATTGATGCCTCGCGTGTCGATCCAGAGGCGGCGTACCGAGACCTCATCGAACGGCTGTTAGCATCGCCGCACTATGGCGAGCGATGGGGACGGCACTGGATGGACGTCGTGCGTTACGCAGACACGGCCGGCGACAATGCTGATTACCCCATCCCGGAAGCGCGGCTGTATCGCGACTATATCATCGAGGCCTTCAATGCGGACATGCCGTATGACCAGTTCGTCCGCGAACAGTTGGCCGGCGACATTCTCGCCAGGCAACGGTCGGGTGAACGCTTCCAGGAGCAGACGATTGCGACGGGCTTTCTCGCTTTGAGTCGTCGCTATGCGACTGGTCCTTACGAACTGTGGCACCTCACACTGGAAGACACGATCGACACAGTCGGTCGCGCATTCCTCGGGATGACACTGAAGTGTGCCCGCTGTCACGATCATAAGTTCGACCCGATCACCACCGAGGATTACTACGCCCTCTACGGCATCTTCGACAGCACGCAGTTCCCCTGGGCCGGTGCGGAGGAAACGCATTCAATGAAGCGGCCGCGGATGCACTTTGCGTCGTTGTTGTCTGAGGAAGAAGAAGCACCGTTGCGGGCCACGTTCGATCAAACACTCACGGAGATCGACGCTCGCAAAGCCGCCCTGGAGGAACAACTCGCAGCGTGCGAAGAGTCAGAACGGGACCGGCTTAAGAAAGAGATCGAAGACCTGAGTCAGCAGTTGATCATGCTCCGCCGCCCAGGGTTGCCCGACGGAGTGCCGGGTGCGTATGCGGTGCACGACCGGGAGGCTCATGACGTTGCCGTGCAGCACGACGGCGACCCGACACAGCCCGGCGATGTCGTCCCTCGTGGAGCAATCACATTCCTCTCGCCGGAGCCTGTCGACATCCCCCCGGAGACGAGCGGACGTTTGCAGTTGGCCGAGTGGATGACAGGGCGGAATCAGGCCCTCACGGCGCGCGTGATGGTGAACCGCATCTGGCAGCACCACTTTGGTCGCGGCCTTGTGGCGACGCCTTCCAACTTTGGGCTGAGTGGCAGCGAGCCGACACATCCCGAACTGCTGGACTTTCTGGCGAGAGAATTCATCGACAGCGGTTGGAGCATCAAGCACATGCACCGCTTGATCCTCACATCGAGGACATGGCAATTGAGCAGTGATCATGACACGAGCAACATGGCGATCGATCCGGCTGGCTCGCTTCTCTGGCGGCACGACCGGCGACGGCTGGACGCGGAAGCCATCCGGGACGCGATGCTCGCTGTGAGTGGCACACTCGATCTCACCCGCCCCGGTGGGCATCCTTTCCCGCCAATGCAAGATTGGGGGTACACCCAGCACAATCAGTTCAAGGACCGCTACGAGTCATCGCACCGCAGCGTGTACCTGATGACACAACGCATTCAGCGGCATCCGTTCCTCGCCCTGTTCGACGGTCCGGATACCAACACGACGACCGCCCTGCGCACGACCTCGACCGTTACGCCACAGTCTCTGTATCTGATGAACAGTCCGGAGATGATGAGCATCGCAGGCGAGTTTGCCTCACGGCTGATGACGGAATCAGAAGACACGCAGGCACGGATCGACAGGGCGTACGCATTATGTTTCGCTCGAACTCCGACAGCCGATGAAATCGAGAGAGGGACCTCCTCGATTTACGCTCTGCTTACTGCATTTGATAGCACGGATGTCCCGGTTGACGAACGAGAGCATGAGGCATGGGCCGGCTATACCCGCGTGTTGTTATCGTCGAATGAGTTTTTCTACATCGACTAGGATCAGGGAATGCCAAGAGCCAGTTTCAAAACCGCTATTTGTGAGGGTGGCAGGGTCAGGAGCGAAGCGGATGGCCCTGCAATCACCGGTCCGGGCCTTCCCGTTGGTCAGACCCGGCCACCCGTAGCCGGTGTTTTGAAACCGGCTCAAATGTCAAACCACAACTCTCGCCGCGACTTTCTGAGAGGTTCCGCAGCCGGACTGACTGCGGGACTGTTGAACGATCGTTTGTGTGTCGCGGCTCGTGCAGCCGGTGGACATCCGCTGGCCCCGCAGGCGACACATCATCCGGCGAAGGCGAAGCAGTTGGTGTTCGTGTTCCTCACGGGCGGGTTCTCGCACGTCGACACATTCGACCCGAAGCCGCAACTCGCGGCCGATCATGGCAAGACGGTGCCGGCGGAAGACCTGCGTAATATCTCGACGCAGCCGCTGTTGGGATCGCCATTCACTTTCAGCCAGTACGGTGAGTCGGGACTGGCGATTAGCGAGTTGTTCCCGCATCTCGGTACGGTGGCGGATGAGTTGTGCGTGATCCGGTCGCTGCACACCGATATTCTGGAGCACTTCCAGTCAGTGCTGGCGATGCACACGGGGTCGGCGACGGTGCCCATGCCGAGTCTGGGGTCGTGGCTCAGTTATGGACTGGGCACACTCAATCCGAATCTGCCTCCATACATGGTCCTATGCGAGCATCTGCCCTATGCAGGTTCGCAGGTGTGGGACAGCAGCTTTTTGCCCCCTGAGCACCAGGGCACGCGGATCATTCCCGGTGACGAGCCGATCCCGAATCTCACGTCACAAGCGAAGTCGTCCACAATCGCGGAACTTGAGCGACGGATGCTGCGTGACGTCAACGAAGCACACGCGGCTGCTCGTGCGGGCGACCCGAATTTGCGGGCTCGCATCAACAGCTTTCACACGGCTCGCGGCATGATGCAAGTCGCCCCTCAACTCTTTGAGCTGTCACAGGAGACGGCCGCGACTCTCGACCTGTATGGCATCGCGGAGGGGGACCACACATCCTTTGGTTGGCAATGCCTGATGGCGCGGCGAATGATCGAGCAGGGGGTACGGGTTGTCGAGCTGATCGACTCGGGCGCGAGCGGGAATTGGGACGCTCATGGCAACATGCAGGACCATCGCCCCATGGCCGAACGAGCGGACAAGCCATTGGCGGCATTGATCGCCGACATGCGACAGCGGGGACTCTTGGACGAAACATTGGTCGTCATTTGCACTGAGTTTGGTCGCACGCCGTGGGACAAGGGGCCAGGCCGCAACCACTGGCACAAGGCCTTCACCTCGCTGCTCGTCGGCGGCGGAGTGAAGGGGGGGATCACGTATGGAGAGACCGATGAGTATGGCATCCTCCCGGTGAAAGACCCCGTGCATGTCCACGATTACCACGCAACGATCCTGCATCAGCTCGGACTGGACCATACGGAACTGACCTATCTCTACGCTGGACGCGACTTCCGCCTCACAGACGTCAGCGGACGGGTTCTGGACGAGATTCTCGTGTAATCCAGACGCGATCGGGCTTGTTTTTGGTGCTAAAGCCGCATCTGCAATCGACGTCGCGTCAAACTGCATCTGTCCGGGTAGTTTGGAGAGCTTTGTTGTGACTACAGGTCACTGGCGTCGTGTCACCGGATGCGTGCAGATTCTGCCGTTGATTGTGGTCTGAACACGAGTTTCGACGAATCGGGCGTCAATTCTCTTGACGGTTTGGGGGCGGTCTGCCAAAACACGCCGCCTCTCTCAAAATTCCCTACGAAGACAATCTATTCCTCGCCCGATTTCCGTCCGGAAGCCGGGTGAAAATGCGGTCCGTCACAGGATCTCCGCCTTCGCGCCGTCGGTGCGTGGTTGAGTTCGTCTGACTCGCTGCTCCTTCCCTGACAAGTCAACCACGATTCCCTACCCCGTAGGCAACGAATTGATGTCGGTGTTCAGTGAGAACGCCGGCAATCATGCGGTTCGCGCTGCGGACTTCAGGAACGTTCCATCTGCCGGCATCCGGAGAGTTTCATGCAAGTCACACGAGTCAGCGATCGCCATGCGACAGCGTCCGACCATGAATCCGATGCCCCCCGTCTCACCATGACTGAGAGCCCGCAGCCTGTGAATCGATCTCTGCCGACAACCCCTCTGGGGCGAAAAAGAATGATCCATCGAATTCGAGTCTCACTCGTCTGCCTCGCGCTGTGTCTAATGACGTTCGCGTCACAGGCACATGCCCAGTTTTTTGGTGAGTCGTCCGGAACAGCGTCGCTGAGCGACTATGCCGTCCAAGACGACTTTGGCGGGGCCTACATGCTCGGCAACGACGGCGGGACCTACCTGCTGTTTCAAAAGATGATCGGGGAAGGAACCGGCTTCACGGCGGGCTATCAGCGACTCGGTCTTCGCCTCAAGTTGATCGACACGGGTGACAGTCATCTGTGGAGTGAAGGCCATGTCATCATCACTGATGAGAGTCGCACGGGCTTCAACCTGGGTGGCGGCTATCGCTGGATGATTGATGGCAACATCCTTGGTGTGCACGGCTGGTACGACAACTTCCAGACCGACCTCAACAACCGATACACGCAGACCACCTTTGGCGTTGAGCTGTTGCACGAGGACCTCGACATCCGGGCCAATGCCTACATCCCCTTTGGCGATGACGAGAATTTCGTCGGCATTGCTGATGAGGGCACGGTGCCCATCTTTGACAAGCGCCGCATTGCGTTCATCGGAACGGCCTTTGAAGAACAGGCCATGAAGGGCGTTGATGCGGAGGTCGGTGCCCCGATCCTTCACTTACCGTGGGCCCGAGCCTATGCGGGTGGCTACTACTATGAATCACAGGATGGAGACGACGCCCCCGGTTTTCGGGGACGGGTCGAGACGGCCATTTCAGACGACCTGTCGCTGAACTTCATGGTCACGCACGACTCGGTCTTTGACACCAATCTCAACCTGGGTGTCGAGTACCGCTTCAGCGGTGGGGTCGCAGCACCGACGTGCGGACCGTTCCATGGTTACAATCGCAAGTACGCACAGGTCCGTCGTCAGTGGCCGATCGCAACACGAATCGCGACCGTGGCGGCCTTGTATGACTCCATCAACCCGCGAACCGGCCTGCCGTATAAGGTCACGCATGTTGACAACACGAATCCCACATCGGGTGACGGCACCTTCGAGAACCCCTTCCGGCGATTGCCCTCGACGGCTCCCGGCTCTGACTTCGTCCTTGTCCAAAGTGGTGTGGGCGAGACACGCGGCAACATCAATCTCGATCCCTTCACACGCATGCTGGGTGAAGGCAAACCATTCACCTTTGTGGACGCCCGTCGGGGTGAATTCCTGCTTCCCGAAGCTTTCGGTCGAACCGGGCCGGCGCCCATTCTCAGGCCCACGAACCCGATGCGTGACGTGATCACCATTGCCAGTGGAGTGGAAGTCAACAACTTCACCATCCGGGCACCCGGTCAAACGGCGATCGGTGGCAGGGACATCACCGACTTCCGCATCGAAATGATTAACGGCAACGCCGAGAACGGCATCAACATCGTCAACGCCAGCGGCCGGGGCATCATCCGCGGATTCGGCATGCCGGGCGACCCGTTTCTGCTGACCGACACGGGCATCTTCGTCAGCAACACGGGTGGTGATCCGCTGCATCTGGATGTGGATGGAGTCGATACGTCAGGTGGCGACGTCGGCATGGAGATCATCGCGGCCGGTGGAGACATTCGGTCTGACATTCGCAGAGTGCGCGGTGATAACCACATGGAAGCGGGCATGATTCTCGGTGCCCTCGTGAGTAGTGAACACGTGGCGGAACTCGACGATGTGTTCATCCGCAGCTCGTTGAACGAGACCGGTCGCGGCATTGTATTGGACGTGGCGAACGGTGGTGCTCTGGCTGCGAGGATGAATCTGGTCGGTGCAGATGGCAATGGCGATCTGTTGGCGGCGGACGTCACCAGCGGCATGCTCAACGCGACAATCAACAACGGTTTCTTCTCAAACAGCCGCACTGCCAATGGTGTGAAGTTCACCCTGGACGATGCCCGTGGCCGCACGACGTTCAACAGCCTCATTGCTGATCGCAACGATGTCGATGGCCTCAACGCAGAGGCGACGGGTGCACTCAACGACTACACGATCAATGTCATTGACAGTGAAGTGATCGCCAATGGCGACGACAACTTCGATACGACTGTCACGGGTGGCGCAGCCTTGCGACTATTCGTCGACCCGACTCTGGCAATCCTTTCGCAGTCAGGTAGCGGCTTTGAGTTCGAGGTCCGCGATCCGGGCTCAGTGCTTATCGCTGACTTTATTGACACGAATCTCTCACAGAATGCTCTGCACGCCGTGGATGGCACCGTGCAGAACGGTGGCTACGCGAATGTCGGCATGCTTCGTTCTTTAGGTCAGGATTCCGGTGCGAACGGCCTGAACCTCAATGTCGATCGCAATGCGACATTCCGTGGCTTCTTCGACACGGGTTCCTTCAGTCGCAGTGGTGTGAACGGGGTGGAGGTCGCTGTTGCGGACGGCTCGATGGCTGAGCTGAACTTCTTCAACACGCCTGCCGACCAGAACGGAGCGAATGGCCTGCTGTTCGATGTGTCCGATGGCATTAACGGCGGCAGCAGTCTGACCATGAACGTGATGAACGGTGACTTCTCCGATAATCCGCTGGCGAACGTTCGCGGTTCGGTTGACGGACCCGGCTCAGAAGCGATCCTCAACTTCACCAATACGACGGCCAGCAATCTGGGCACCATCGGTGGTCTGGTGCTGGACGCCACTCGCGGCGGCAGCATCGACACGAACTGGAACCTGGGCTCGATCTCGAATGTCCTCAACGACGGTGTCCAGGCGAACGTTGATGGGCCGGGGAGTAACATCAGTCTCGATCTTGTCGGTTTAACCATTCAAAACAACTTGGGCGACGGCATTGATGGTGTGCTCACCAACGGTGGTCCCGGCTCGGCTCTGGACATCAATCTGACCAGTACGACGGTGCAACTCAACGCGGCCAACGGTGTTGACGTGTCCGTCGATGGCATGGGTGCGACGAGTCGTGTGAACTTTGTGAACTCTCCCGTCATCCAGAATGTGGGTGACGGTTTCGAGTTTGACGTGCTTGGCGGTGCGAATCTCGTCGCGGTCGCTTCGGGAGCCGGCAGCTTCAGTGGCAACAGTCAGCGCGCCTGGCACGGAACGGTTGATGGCATGGGCTCAGCAGCCTCACTCAATGTGAGCGGCATCGACGGCGACTTCTCCGGACTGGAAGGTGGTCGTTTCGATGTCACCGGTGGCGGACTGTTCAACCTCACGATGTTTGATGTCAATGTGACCGGTAGCCGTCTTGACGGTTTGCTGACCAACGTCGAAGGACCGATGAGTGAAGCCAATCTCCGGTTGGAGAGTGTCCGACTTCGCAACAATGGCTCGGCGGGTGCAGGTGATGGATTCCGGGTCAACGCGTCCGAGGGTGCAACCGTGCTCTCCGAACTCGACAGCATGCTGGTCACCGGCAACCGGGACAACGGTTTCCGCTTCGACACCATCACCGGTGCGGTGTCAAATGCCTATCTGATGATGCCCAGCACCACCGGCAACGGTCGTGCCGGACTTCGATTCAACACGATGTCGGGCGGACGCTCGGGCATCAGCGTCACTGACGGCTCGTTCTCGAACAATGGTGTTTCCTTCCCAGCAAGTGGTGTGGAAGGCATGGTGCGCGGAATCGGCTCAACTGCCAACGTCGCATTCAATGGCACAACGGCGGACATGAACTCCCGACATGGCTTTGACTTCCTGGCCGACACCGGAGCGAGACTGACAGCCAAGTTGGTGAGCATCGGTGTCACCGGGGCAGCTCCGTTTGTCAGCAATACCGCGAGTGGACCGCTGTCCGCTTCCAACAACACACTGAGTGGTGTGCGATTCAGCGCGATGAACGGCGGTCCGACGCACGGCAATCTGTTGATGCTGGGAGCGAATCAGTTCAATAACAATGGCGACTACGGTGTCGACTACGACGCCCTCAACATCGAGCAGGGCATCGCCATCTTCGATGGGTCGGCGAGCAATAACGGCATGGACGGCGTCAACATCCGCATGGAAAACGTCACACTGGGATCGATCGGCGTCCTCGGAAGCTCGGCGGTCGCGAGTGATAACGGCGGTGACGGCTTTGATGCCTCTGTCGTCAATACCACGCTCGGACCGATCAACGTGGGTCCCTTCAACACTCCCACGGGCGTGATCGACCTGCTGCCGGGCCTGTCGGTCAACGGGATCACCGCTGAAAACAACATGGGCCACGGCATCGTGTTCCAAGGCGTGAACTCGACCATCGTTGATGGTGAGGTCATCAACAACATCGCGAATGAGAATCAAGGCAACGGCCTCTTTGTGATGCTCACTGACACGATGGCAGACAATCTGCACGTCAACACGAACAATGCCTCGGAGAACGTCTTGAACGGCGTCAACGTCGAACTCCTCCGCACACCAATCAACAACCTGCAGATGAACGACAATGGCACGCTCTTGACCGGCACGCAGAACGTCGGGCTGACGTACTTCATTGATGGTGACACGTTCTCCCTCCCGTTCAGTATTTCGAACAGCTCGGATCCTGGCGTCGACATCACGCGATTTAACTTCGATATGTCAACGTCGGTGTCTGGTGCCCTCTATAACACTGTATCCGGAGCCAACCGGCCATTCTTGCCACTCGCGGGAAGCGATGTCACAACTGGCCTGACAACGGTCAATGGGACAGCCGTGCCTCCCTATCCCGACGGTCTTGTCGCCGACTTTTCTCAAACGCTCGACTTGGAATTCAACGACTTCAACGCCAATGAGACGTTCCTCTGGGAAATCGATGCAGATCTCACTCCGGGTGGAGATGAATCAGTGTTTGGTAACCAGCTGATCGGTTCGACCGTTGTCGTTGACTTCTCAAATGGCGCTCAACTGACGGGTGCCTTGATGGCTGTCCCTGGAAACAATGATGCGGCCATCTTTGTGGCGACGGGTGGCACCGGCCTCGGCGGTGCTGTTGCGAACAATGGCCTCAACGGCATTCGGCTGTTTGCGGATGACTCGGCTCTGAACAACCTCAGTGCGTCGGGGAATGTCTCGATGGGGAACGGTCAATCCGGCATGTTGATCGACACCATCAATGGCTCAGACGTCTCCACCGCCGCATTGACGGGTAACGAACTCACGATGAATGGCAATGGCGGACTCGTACTGGACTTTGATGACTCCAGCCTGACAGACGCGACCATCAGTGACAGCAACCTCAGCAGCAACACGGGCGATGGTGCTCTGTTTGACTTCATGAACTCGCCGGTGATGAATCTGGAGATCAGCGACAACCCGAACATCGACCAGAACACGGGCAACGGCATCAACTTCCAGATGGTCAACTCCAACGTCAATGGATTGTTGATGGATAACAACGGCGTCGGCACGATCATTCCGCCGTCGCCGACCGGTGCCTTCGACATCACACTCAACCTGCAGCCGGGCTTGACGCCTTCTCAGATTGCCGCCTTCCAAATGGCGGAACAGCGTTGGGAAGAGATTATCATCGGCGATGTGCCGGACATCGGCATGATCGACGATCTGGTCATTGATGCCAGCGTGGTCGCCATCGATGGACCGGGTGGCATTCTCGGACAGGCCGGTCCGACGGGACTGCGTGGTGGCAGCTTCATTCCCTTCCAGGGGATCATGCAGTTCGACTCGGCGGACTTGGGTGCATTGGAAATGGCGGGTCAGTTGGAAGATGTGATCCTGCATGAGATGGGACATGTCCTCGGCTTCGGCACCATCTGGGACAACCTCGGATTGCTGATCAACCCGGCCAGCATGGGCGGAATGGATCCGCGGTTCACGGGTGCTCAGGCGACGGCTCAGTACAACACCGTCTTCGGAAACATGGATGCCGACATTCCCGTCGAAGCCACGGGCGGTCCCGGCACGGCTGACAGTCACTGGAGAGAAGCCGACTTCACGAATGAACTCATGACCGGCTTCCTCAATCCTGGTGTGAATCCGATCAGTTTGGTTACGATCGCACAGTTCGAAGACCTCGGGTACACCGTGGATATCGGACAAGCTGATCCCTTCGTGCCGCTGGTCAGCCCACCGGGTGGTCCCGCGATTGAAGGCAGCTTCAGTCAAGATCTGGTTAAACAGGTCGTGCAGTTCAGCGATGCGGCGTCCTCCGGAATCGCGGCACTGCAAATTGGCTCCAAAGGCTTTGAGGCTCTGCAGGCCATCCAGCAGAACGGTCTCAACGGAGTCAACATCAGCCTGACTAACAGTGACCTCACCGGTGGCGTGATCAGCAACAATACGATCTCCGGTCACACGAACGGTGACGGTGTTCGCATGGTCAACCCAACTACCACCGGCACGCCGATCGAACTCGACTTCCTGGACAACACCATCTCGAACAATCTCGGAGGTGCCGGCGTCAACATTCAACTCGCCCAGCCGGACCTCGTTTCGACCTTCGACGGTAACAACGTCAACGACAACGGGGCTCAGGGCTTGAATCTGGTCATCGACAATGTGCAGGTGGACATGTCCATCACCGACAACACCATCACCGGTAACGGGAGCGAAGGCATCAATGTCGATCTCACCGGCACGGGAGTCTTCAACACGCCTGACTTCTCCGGGAATACGATCTCGGGCAACGGCGGACCGGGTGTGGCACTCACTGCGGCGGACAGCACGATGTTCGACCTGAATCTGGGTGTCGGCGGTGGGACGAACACCATCAACGGCAACACGGACGCCGGCCTCGCCATCGAGATGAGCGACACCGCTTCCGGCGTCCTCAATGTGACCAACACCACCATCACCAACACGGTCGATGGCTCGTTGGCCGACTTCAATGGAGATGGCCTCGGGGTGCGGATGATCAACGCGGCCACTCTGGCTGTGACGATCGACGGCGATCCCATGAATCCCCCGGTTGGCAACACGCTTGGTGCTCCAGCGGGTAGCAACGTTTCCATCAGCGGGAACCTGGGCGACGGCGTGTCGTTCTTCCTGGACGAAAGTGCCTCACTCACAAACCTCGACATCCTGAGTTCGCTCATCGCTGGAAACGCCGGCGACGGCGTGGAAGTCATGCGTCAAGGCATGGCCGTCCTGTCACCCGTGCTGATGTCGAACAATGACATCGTCAGCAACGCCGGCAATGGACTGCGGATCAATGCCCGCAATGCGATGCTGATTGACGAGTACGACATCACTCAAAACAACATCTCCTCCAACGGCATGAACGGTGCGTTCTTCCTGACCGAAGCTGACGCACGTGTGAACGCCGACATCAGTTTCAACACCATCGACGGCAACGGCGGAGACGGCATCCGGTCCGAGGGTATCGAGAATGATCCCACCGACGTTCAGGCCATCGCCGGCGACTGGTTCGGCAACAGCCTCAGCAATAACGACGGTCGCGGCATCGGACTGTTTACCCAGCACGGCACATTCGACCTCCACAACATCGGCTTCGACGGTGTGGACGGATTCGGTCGCAGCATGGGCAACGTCATCAACGCGAACGGTCTCGACGGTGTCGAAATCGGAGGGAACGATCAGACAGTCTTCGCCGGTGTGAGCGGCATCGCTTCCATCGTGAACAATATGATTACGAACAATGGGACTCTCGGCACAGAATTCGATAACAGTGGCATCGATGTCAATACTCCGAACGGTTTCGAGATACTGCTCATCGACAACAACACGATTTCCGGCAACTCAGGAAACGGGATGGAATTGTCGAACCGTAGCGAGTTGACAGGTCCGGGGACCAACTTCCTGACCGTCACCGCAGATAACAACACCATCACCGGCAACGGGGAAGACGGTGTTGAGATCACAACGAGCGGCAACAACGACGGTGAAGATGGACGACAGCGGTCTGATATCGAGATTACCAATTCCACAATCAGCATGAACGGTGCCCGTGGTGTGGATATCGTCAATCGTGGTGATGGTGACTCATTCAACCGGGCGCGTCTTGTGATCGACAATACCACTATCAGCGCAAATGCGTTGGAAGCAGTCTATGTTGTCAACACGGCGGACATTGCTCAGACAGCAGATGTTCCCTCCACCGATCCCCTCTTGTCCGGTGGTAACGTGTTCAACAACCCGATTCTCGACCTCGTCGTGAATGACAGCACGATCACCAACAATGGTGTTGCCAGTCCCTTCTCTGGAACCGGATTGGTTGTCCGCGTGGGAACAAGCGGTGCCACAACTGACCACACCGATCCGGGTGGATTCGTGAGTGACGGACTCGGCGGTCTGACCGGTCGAGGTGGTGTCCTCGGAACGGTGACCGACAACACGTTCGGCGGCAACTTCGGCGTCGATGCGCTGTTCGAGTCCTTCACATCAACGGTCGACCCGACGACGGGCACGACCTGGGATGCGGTCACGTTTGACCCCACAGGTTACCAGAGCGATCCCTTGGGCCGATTCGATCTGACCTTTACCGGCAACACGGGAGATTCGACAGACGTGACAAATGAGGGTGCCTTCTACGCCAATGCGGATCCCGTGTTTAAGTCGAGGGACACCGCTCAGGCTCCAGCCGGACCGTTCGACGTGGGCGGTGCCCGACGTCGTAATGCTCAGCGACTGGCCGACCGTGCCGGGGCATTCATTGCACCCCTCGTCTCGCCGGATCTCGGTACCTTCCTGTATCCCGGTGTGGGAGCCAGCACGTTCCGCGTTTCGGCCGGGTCGAACACGGCAGGCTTCACAGGAGTGGGCAGCGACAGTTTCCTGGACGCGGTCTTCCTTCCGGGCGCCATCTTCGGCGAACTCCCCTTCACCTGGGGAACCTTCTAAGCTTTGGCGGAAAACTCATGGTCGCCATCACGCTCCGCGTGATGAGCGGATCGACGGACGACTCTCGTGCTTGGAATACGTAGCCTTCATCTGTTCGTCTCGCGGAGCGAGACGACTCCATTGGAGTTTCCCGACAAAGCCGAGCATTCTTTTCGACCACTCCTCAGGCCGATGTGCCTGCTAATCATCCCATCATGTTCCTGGGAATCGACTACGCCCACAACCGCGATCTCGACCTGTACTTCAACGCCCTCTACGAAGATCTCGACGCTGCCCTCAAACAACAGCCGACGGCCATCTACTTCGGCCAGGCTACTTCGGCCAGGGCAGTGAGACCGTCAAGCTCTGCATCGGCTGCGGCCAGTCCCGCCGCACACTCTTCGTCCGTGGCTACCGCTTCTGGCGTCCGTTGGTCAAAACTTTCTCGCCTTTCGCCTTTCCCAAAGTCGCCCCCCAGCCCTCGCGGCTGGCGACACCATCTACCGAAGCTCTGGCATCAATGCCTGTCCAAGAGTGAAGAGTGCCGCAGATGTCGCTCTCACTCGTCGAAGGTCGTCTTCCTTCGCAGCGTGTGATGATACGCCTGAGCGAAGCGGTGGGATTCGTCTCGGACATATTGCAGGAGACGCAGGGCATAGCTGTGGCGACTGAGTTTCTTCGGCTCTGATTGACCGGGTGTATAGACCTCTTCCTCTCGCTTGGCGAGCGAGAGCACGAAGGGCGGGATGATGTCGATCGCGCGGAAGGCTTCCACGACGGCGTTCAGTTGTCCCTTGCCGCCGTCGATCAGCAAGATGTCGGGGAACGCTTCGCCTTCGGCTTGCAGGCGTCGAAAACGGCGACTGACGACCTCCCGCATGCTCGCAAAGTCATCGACTCCCTTCACCGTGCGGATCTTGTATCGCTTGTAGCCATGCTTGAAGGGGAGGCCATCGATGAACTGCACCAGACTGGCGACCGTCTCCTGACCTTGGAGATGGGCGATGTCGACGCCTTCGATGACACGCGGTTGCTCCTCTAATCCGAACACTTGCTTGAGACCCTTCAAGCCCTTCTTGGGGTCGATGTAGAACACCTCCGGCTGGACGTGCTCTTCGAGGTTGCCACGCAGGTTGAGACTTTCGAGAGCCTTCAGTTCATCACGGATGCGAGCCGCCTTCTCGAACTTCAGTTCCTTCGAAGCGGCTTGCATCTCTTTGTGGAGTTCCTTGAGGAGACGATCCTTCTTGCCGTCAAGAAACATACGGAGGCGGCGGATGTCATCCTTGTAATCCTCCTGGCTGATTCGCAAGTTGCAGGGTGCTGTGCACTGGTTGATGCTTGCGAGCAGACACGGGCGGAACCACCGCCACTTCTCGTCGCCCTCGTCGATGTCCAGCGAACAGGTGCGGAACTTGAAGACCTTCTGCAACACAGCGATCGTTCCCCGCAGCTGCCCCGCGGACGTGAATGGTCCGTACAATTTGACACCCTTGGACTTGGGCGTGCGTGTGAACTCGACGCGTGGGAAGTCCTCGCTGGTCGTAATTTGCAGATAGGGGAAAGTCTTGTCGTCCTTGAGTTCCTGGTTGAATTTCGGCTGAATGTCCTTGATCAGCCGCGCTTCGAGCAGGACCGCGTCGACTTCGGAATCGGTTTCGATGCAGTCGAGGTCCGCGATTTCCGGGACCAGATCAGCCGTCCGTCGATCAACTGCCGCCGGTGCACCAAAGTAGCTCGACGCCCGACTGCGTAGGTTGACCGCCTTGCCGACATAGATCACCCGCTGTAGCACATCTTTCAAGAGGTACACGCCCGGTGTCGTGGGGAAGGACTTCACCTTCTCGCGGGGGTCTGGAGTCGATTCGTCTGTGGATAGATCCGTCATCACGGAATTGTAGGAGTTGACAGCCCCTGTTGGCGAACCGACGATTGTTGATCCTTCGGTCCTCGACTCGTTTGCTCATCCACAAACCCCTTTTGAAGATTCGTGTGACAGGCCAGGGCCCCCAAGTCTGCCCACGTTCGCCTTAATCATGATGACCGTCTCACCCTGATGCTGCGTGCGATGTTCACGAGGCAGCTTTGCCTTTGCGAGGGCCGCGTTCGGCGAGTGCTTCTGCGGAGATGGAATGGACCACCGATTGAGCGAGGTCGTCCATGTCCATCACCAGGTTGTCGACGCGACCGGAGAGATACATGTAGATGATCAGTGACGGGATCGCGATCACCAGGCCAGCCGCAGTGGTCAACAGAGCCAAGGCGATGCCTTTAGCGAGAACCGTCGTGCTGCCCATTGCACCGGCAGTGGCAATGCCATTGAACGCTTCGACCATTCCCCAGACGGTGCCCAACAACCCCAGCAGGGGCGTGACTGTCGCGACACCGTTGATCACCCGCAAATGCGACCGCAGCGATGCGACCTGACGCTCGCCGCCGTCGATGATCGCCTGCTCGACTTCGACGCTGGGCTTGCCCCACTTGCGCACGCCGTGTGCGAAAACCATCGCCACCGGGCTGCCGTTCTCTTCGCAGACCTGGAGGGCCTCATCTTTGCCGATGGTCCGGTCCTGAAGATGACTGAGGAACCGTTCCACAAACGGTTTGGGGATCACCCGACCCTTTCGCAGGATGACGAGCCGTTCGGCGCTGAACCAAAGTGCGATCAAGGTGGCGATGACGAATGGCACCAACCACCCTCCCAATGCTTGAGCGATCTCTAACAGGTTTGTCGGCAAGGCTCCTGATGAAGCGCCGGCCGCTGGCCTGGCGTTGGCGGGGTCAACGGACCCATCTCCGGCCACCGTCTCGACGGGAGTTGGCTCGACGGGAGTTGGCTCGCCGGTCGGCTGTGCGGCAGCGCGAGGAACGAGTGTGGGTGAAAACACCAATGCCAGCACGAATGCCCCATGCACCAGCATCGAGTGTCCAGTGATTTCAATCCGAGGTATCATTGAGCTGGGCTCTCTCCGTGTTGAGCCACGGGGGGCGGCATCAGGGGGTCTTAACGTCAGGGAATCGTTGCTGCAGATCTGCCAGGCGTTTGCTGGCGTCAGTGGCATATTCGGTCTCGGGGTACTCGGCGATCAGTTGTCGGTAACTTTTCTTCGCACCATCCCATTGTTGAAGGGCTTCATCACACTGGCCCGCAAGCAACAAAGCGGGGGCACGCCACTCGGGGAAATCGTACTGCAGAACCTTGTAGTAGGCGAAGAAGGCTTCCTTGTAAGCCCGCCGTGCCTTCTCGGCATCGTCCTTGATTGCGATGGCCTGCGTCAACCAGGTCTCGCCGATGAAGAACTGTGCCTTGGCAGCGGTCTCCGTCCCCTGTCCTTCTTTCGAGTCGATCACACGCTGAAATGCCTGTCGCGCCTCGTCGAATCGAGCCTTGTTCTTGAACCGACGGCCCAGAACATCGTCGAATTGATAAGTGTATGCGGAGTCCGGGTTGTCCTGCTTAAACAGGGTGACCGTTTGATCGACCGCACCATACTTCTGCAACGCCAATTGTGCCTCGGCCAGCAGATGCCACGCACTGGGAAGCCAATTGACTTCGGCAAGTTCCGGCGCATCTCGTTGCTCAATCAGGGCCGACAGATTCATCTCTGCGGCCTCATTGTTGCCTGTTCGTAAGGCCGATTCACCGATGCGATACTCGGCATACCAACGGTCTTTGTCGTCGGGATAGGCATCGCGAAGTGTTTCTGCTGTCGACTTGACCGTCTCCCAGTCATCCAACTGGGCCGCCGAATCCACCAGCAGCGTCAACGCCTTTTTCCGTACAAAGTCGTCCGTGGCTTCCGATTGGATGATGCCGAGAAATGCGTCTCGCGCTGGTTCCCAGCGCTCGGCGAAGAAGTCGTTTTCGGCAATGAGATAGCGGGCATCATCGGCCCATTCACTGTCGGGTCGCTCGTCGATTAAGAGGGCGAACAACTCGGCAGCCCGGTCATAGTCCGTCCCATAGTGCAGCAGGGCCCATGCGTTGATCAGGATGTCGAGATCCTGCTGGCGTTCGGTCGGTTGCCGTTTGAGTTGCTGATAGGCTGTTTCGTAAGCCTTGTCGGCCTCCTCAATTTTGGTCATCTCGCTAAACGTGCGTGCCGCATCACGAGCCATGCGGAACGCGGTCATCCCGATGTTCAGTTGTTGCTCGCTGGGTGCTGTGACGTCCGGTAAAAGCGAGAAACGTTCAATGGCGGGGAGAAAAACCTCGGTGGCCTGTTCGCTAAGCTTTGCCAGACGCAGCGAGAGACCTTGCATGTAAGCGGCATTCGCCTCCACAGCCCGGTCGTCCTTCTCTGCGGCCAGATCTCTCAACCGTGCAAATGACGCCGCGGCTTGATCCAGCAGCTTGACGGCATCCTTCATGCTAATTGCACCATCGATGCCTTCCCCTCCCTCCTTCAACTCCTTCGCAGCGTCTAGCTCTGCCAGACCCTGGTTGTGCAGGCTGTAGGCATATCCTGAGACAGCAGGGACATAAAACTCGTCCTCTGCCCCTTGCTGAACGACCGCATGATACAACGCTGCTGCCGGCTCAAAGCGACTCGCTTCGTAGGCGAGTTCGGCAACTTCGTATGTGATGCGACTTGTCAGCTTCGGGTCATTGGTTTCACGCAGTCGCCCGAGAGTGTCGACCGCCCCGTCCCACTCACCGATGTTCGCCCATGCAACGGCGATGTTCGCCAGAGCTTCTCCGGCATCCTCTCCTTGAGGACGTCGAGCGAGGTACTGTTTCGCCGTCTCCACTGTGCGGTCGTAATTCTTGAGAGCCAGCCAGCCATTGCTCTGCATCACCACCGCACGCAGTTGATCGTCACTCGCTTCGTCGGTCTCTGCCCCGGATGCGAGAGGGTCAAGCACATTGATTAACTGTTCGTAGTCTTCGAGACGATCGAAAGCCCGTGCCATTTGCAGACGCGCCATTGCCTGCGTCTTCGGGATGGTCGAGTTGTCGAGAACATCCCGGAACGTATCGACCGCCAGCTGATAAGCTTGTTGTGACTTGGCGATTGAGGCATCGCTTCCCTCTTCGACAAGTTCGTCACCGCGTGCCACCAGCACACGTCCGTGCAGGAGTTCAACGGGGAGTTGCAACCCACTGTCGGGGAACTGGTCGACGAACCGCCGTCGGATTTGTTCGGCCTCGCTCACCTTGCCCGCCAGCAAGGCCGCCTCAATCGCCGAGTGCAGGGCATCGTCCGCCAACTCGCCGTCGGGCCACTTCTCGACGACTGTCAAAAATAACTGCAGCGCTTCGCCATACGCCTTCGCGCCAAGTTTGCTGTCCGCGGCATGAAAGAGCATGCTCTCGGCGAGCGGTTGATTCTCGTCGATGTGGTAGACAGCCAAGAGCGTCTCTGCCGCCCGATCGAACTGGCCGAGCGACTTCTGACTCAGCCCGATCCAGTACTGGGCCGTCGTGCCGTACTTCGTGTCCTCGAGGATTTTCGTGAACGACTCGATGGCCACCGCATGGTCTCCCTGATGATACCGCGAAAAGCCTGCGTTCAACTGGGCCAGCGGAGCCAGTCCGCTGTCGGGAAACTTCTCGATGACCGCTTCGAAGGACGCCGCTGCCTCTGCAAACTGTTGGTCCTCAAACAGACGTGCAGACAGATTAAACTGGGCATCAGCTGCTCGGGCCCCTTGGGGGTTCTCAGAGAGTTTGCGATACAGATCAATCGCGTCCTGCTTGCGATCCAACGATTCATACGCTCGGGCAAGGCCAAAGCGAGCATCGTCGACGAGAGGTGAATCTCCGAATTGAGTCTGCAATTGCTCGAAGGCGTCGGCCGCATCCTGCATGTTCTCCAAGCGAAGTTCTGTTTCGCCCAGATAGAGCAAGGCCCACTTGATCAGCGTGTGATCGGCCGGTGCTTTGTCGAGGAACTCTCGGAACTCCTTGCGTGCCGTCGGAAAGTCATTCAGGAAGTAGCTGCACTCCGCCACGCGGTATCTCGCCAAGGCGATGTCACGGTGGTCTGAGTAATTGCGGACGAACTCACGAAAAACCGGCCGGGCCTCAGCAAACTTTCGCAAGTGCACCAGTGACTGGCCGAGATAGAGCCGGGCATTCGGAGCCTTTTCGTGGTCCGGTGCGGCTTTCAGAAAGGCAGTCAGGCTCTCGGCGGCGTCTTGCCATCGCTCGTCTTTGTACAACTGCAAGGAAAGATTGTAGTCATCGGTCGCGTCTGCCAGACACATGCCGGGCGCGAACCAACTCCCCATCGCCATCATGACGATCATGAACATCCGTCCTCGCACACGCCGCGAGGGTGTGGACGGGCCTCCTGCGCGAACTCCAGAGGGATCACGCATAATCTTCAACTCAATCGATTCAATGACGGGAAGTGTCGGAAGGGGTTGACCCGTGAACGCCCATCATCTGTTGCACGGATCTCGAACGAATTAGCAACTCTATCCTAACGCTGTACAGGAAAGACCGACAAGGTGCCCCCTTCGTTCATGCCCAAGAGTTTTGGAACTGATGCACCATCCGACTGGCCTTGCCGGGACAGTCCGCCCAGTTTACCTGAACAATCTCATGAGATCAGTCACACGAGAGGTATTAACAGCGATTTCGTGGAATCAGTTGTCATAGATCACCCTTCCTGCGTAATCTCTGACACGGGTGAGGAACTCCCCTGATACGTCACAATGTGAGAATCAGAGATGGCTGCTAAAAACGTCCTCGGAACAGAACTTCAGACCTGCTCGACCGACCCCATGACGGGCTTCTTTCGGGACGGCTGCTGTAACACAGGCCGCGAAGACATGGGCCTGCATCTCGTCTGCACTGAGGTAACGGCTGACTTTCTCGAATTCTCGCAACGAGCCGGCAACGACCTCTCTACGCCGGTCCCTCAGTGGGGCTTCCCCGGCCTGCAACCGGGCGACCGCTGGTGTCTTTGTGTCGAACGCTGGAAAGAAGCCTTCGAGGCTGGCCGCGCGGCCCCTGTCGTCCTCGAAGCGACGCACATGTCGGCGCTGGAGTTCGTCGATCTGGAGACACTGCAGTCATTCGCCGTTAGTGCTGATTGAAGCCACGACTCACGCTTGCGGTTTCGCCTCAGCAACTTTTGCGAGGTCGTCCAAGTCAGCCTCCAACAACTTGACGACCGACTTCATCATCAGACCGGCCAATGGTGTCATCAGCTTGGCCATGAGTGACACGGGCGTCGCCTGAAACTCCATCGCCACATCCGTCCCATCGCCCGAAGGCGCAAATCGCCAGATGCTCCGGTACTCCGATCCATGCGACGCCGCATCCGCCACGTACATGTTCGGCGGCTCGCAAGAAGCAATCACCATCTCCTCGGTTGCCTCCTTGCCAAACATCGTCCGCGTCTCCCGCCAACGTGTGCCCACGCCAAATGGCCCCTCGCTCAGCATCTCCACTCGTTCCAGTCCCTTGATGCGATCCGCCGCATGCTCAAGATCCGTGAACAACTCGTACACGCGTTCAATCGGCGCGTGGATATGTCGGGCGACAGTGACGGATTTCATGAGACAACTTCAGGACTACGGTGATCGCTGCATCAATGCGAACCATCATATCCAGACCAGTGTCATGTGTCGTACGTCGACGTGACTGATATGATGTCTGCTGGCAAATCCTCCTCACCTGTTGAATGTGTCATGATACGCGCCATCTCGGTCTTGCACTGTTGTCTGCTTCTCTCTCTCGTGGCGGCGGCCGACGAACCTCTCCGTACGTCAGCCGATCGTGTGGTCGACATCAAGCACATTCGACTCGACGTCTCCGTCGATCTGCAAGAGCAGTCACTCACCGGCTCGGCGACAATCGACTTTGTGGCGCTGCAACCTGTGCGGACATTGAAGCTCGACGCGGTCGACCATGATGTTCAACACATCTGGCTGCTCGACAAGGAGGGCCAGCAGAAGCAGGAGCTGTCCTCTGAAAATACCGGCGAGGAGTTACAGATCGATCTCGGTCAATCACTCAGCAAAGGCAGCTCCCGGCGAGTCGTGATCGAGTATTCAGTGACGCAGCCACAAAGCGGACTGCACTTCTTCAAGCCGACCGACGATGAACCGAACGTCCCCTCGATGGCGTGGACCCAGGGCGAGCCGCGTCACAATCGTTATTGGTTCCCCTGTGTCGATCATCCCAGCGAACAACAGACGACCGAGATCATTGCCACTGTGAGTGACCGCTATCGTGTCCTCTCCAATGGGAAACTCCTGGACCGCACGCCACTCGCCGACAACCTTGTCCGCTATCACTGGCGGCAGGACAAGCCTCACGTCTCGTACCTGGTCTCCCTCGTGGTGGGTGAATTTGCGGTCGTCGAACAGCGCTGGCGAGATCGGCCCATCACCTATTACGTTCCGCCCGATCAGGAGGCCGATGCCCTGCGATCATTCGGACGCACGGTCGAGATGCTGGACTTCTTCAGCGACAGGTTCGGCATCGAATACCCGTGGGATCAGTATGCACAAGTCGTCGTCGAACAGTTCACCAGCGGCGGCATGGAGAACACGTCCGCGACCACACTCTACGATGGCGTCATTCACGACGAACGCGCCCTGCTCACCAGCACACCCGACCGCCTCATCGCTCACGAACTCGGCCACCAGTGGTGGGGCGATCTCGTCACCTGCAAGGACTGGTCGCACCTCTGGCTCAACGAGGGCTTCGCCACGTACTGCGAAGTCCTCTGGTGGGAGCACGCCCTCGGTCGGGACGAAGCGGACTACCTCCTCTGGCAGAAGAACAAGCCGGCCCGCACAGGCAGCACCAACGAACGCCCGATCGTTGACCGCTTCTACCCGGCACCCCGCACCATGTTCGACAGCCGCGTCTATCCCAAAGCAGGCTGGGTCCTGCACATGCTCCGTCACCGCGTCGGCGATGACGATTTCTTCCGAGCCCTCCAGCGCTACGGTACGGCTTACGCCTACCAGACCGCAGAGACATCCGACCTCCGCAAAGTCTTTTCCGAACTGACCGGCCTGTCCCTCGAACGATTCTTCTACGACTGGACCGAACGCCCCGGACATCCCGTGTTGGATATCGAGACCACCTGGCAACCGGACGACGGCCTCATCAAAGTCGTCATCAAACAAACTCAGGACGGTGACCCATTCCAATTCCCGCTGACCCTCGAATTCGTCGCCGACGACACAGCGAACAGCGTCACACTCGAACGCGAAGTCAGCGAAGCCGAGATGACCATCTATGTCCCCATGCGCGATCGGCCCGCGCAGGTCCGTATCGACCCTGAGTACACACTGCTCGCCGAGATCAACGAGACTAAGTCCGACGACTGGTGGCAGGCTCAACTCACCGATGCACCCACGATCGCTGAACGCATCCGCGCGGTCGGGCACTTCGCCGACAGCAACAAGGAGTCAGACCGTCAACGACTCGTCAAGTCCCTCAACACGGACGACTTCTACGGCGTCCGCATCGAAGCGGCCAAAGCCCTCGGCGCCACCGGCGGCAACACGTCACGCGACGCCCTCATCGCCGGTCTGCAGACTGAGCATCCCAAAGTCCGCCGCGCCTGTGCCGACGCCCTCAGCGAGTTCCCCGGCGACATACAAGTCTCCGCTGCCCTCCACGAAGCCCTCGATCGCAAAGAGCCCAGCTACTATGTCCGCGCCAGCGTGATCGACTCACTGGCTGAGGTCGATCACGATGTCGACCCCACGCTGTTCGAGGAGGAACTCGCAACCAACTCACACCGCCAAATCATTCAACAGTCCGCACTGCTCGCCCTCGGCGAGAGTCACAACGTCGAAGTGCTTGACGTCCTCGGCGAATGGACTGAGCCCGGCCACTATCGGAACTGCCGCATCGCGGCGATCAAGGCACTGGCCAATGTCCTCGTGAGGAACGAGGTCAGCCGCGCTGCCCAGACACACACGATCGAACGACTCACGCAGCTCCTCTCCGACGACGGCACCCACATCCGCGTCGCAGTTGCCAAAGCACTTGGCGCTGTTGGCAAGCCTGCCGAACCGGCCCGCAACCGTCTTCAGGTCGTCGCCCAACACGACGTCGACCAACGCGTCCGCGACGCCGCCGAGTCGGCCCTGACCGCCATCCGTGAAGGCAACGGTGAAGGAACGGAGGTTCAACGCCTCCGTGACGAACTCACCAACCTCAAGGACATCAACTCCGACCTTGAAGATCGCCTCCTCAAGCTCGAGTCAAGGTGACCCAAGGAGCCGTCTCGACCGGACCATTGAAAAATCGGTGCCCGCCCAAGAAAGTAGTCATCACGTTCAGCGCGAAGACACGCGAGTTCTCACGCGCGCAAACTCGTCGAGAGGTCGTCCCTATCCTGCTCATCACGCAGGTGTGATGGCCCCGTTGCGCTAAACTGTGGGGATCATCAAGGGGAACTTGGATGACCACGTCCCAGAACGCGGCAGGTGGTAGGAGAGACTGTTGATCGCAGGCGATGTACTCTAGTCTGCATCTGCGATTCGGCGGTCGAGTCCGACGGTTCGCCCCGAAACCTGATCACAACGACAAGCCTTCAAGGAGCAGCCATGCGTTTGAAGCTCTCACTTCTGTTTGTTGTCACGTTCAGTATTCCTCTCGCACCGAACGAAGTGAGTGCTGCTCCAGAAGAGGCCATGGTGCCCATGCGAGATGGTGTGGAGTTGGCCACCGACATTTACCTGCCCGCAGGCGATGGCCCCTGGCCCTGTATTCTGTCCCGAACGCCCTACAACAAGAACGGGAACCGCGGCACAGCCGAGAAGTTCGTCGAGCAAGGATACGCCTTTGTTTCCCAAGACTGTCGTGGCCGATTCAAGTCCCAGGGAGAATATGATCCGTTCAAGACCGATCATCATGATGGCTACGACATGGTTGAGTGGGTCGCGAGTCAAGAATGGTCGAACGGGAAAGTGGGGATGCTGGGAGGCTCAGCGGTCGGAATCACGACCAACCTGGCTGCCACGCAAACCCCACCACATTTGGTCTGTGCATTCGTGATCGTGGCTCCTGCCAGTGCTCGTCACAACACCGTTTACATGGGAGGCGTCTATCGCAAAGAAATGAATGACGGTTGGCTGACCGCAATGAACGCAACATCTGCGATCGACGAGACGATGAAGAACCCACCTGCCTCGAGGCACTGGGATTGGCGTGAGATTTCTGATTTCCATGATCGGATCAAGATACCAATCTGCAACGTCGGCGGTTGGTTTGACATCTTCGCACAGGGAACGATCGATAACTTCGCCGGGCTGCAAGCCAACGGCGTGGGGATGGCCGCGGGAAACCAGAAGCTGATCATGGGGCCTTATGCTCATGGGCAAACCGGTGGTCGTCTGAAGTTTCCCGAGGGCGGCAGAGGCGTCTTCGATTTCCAGTATCAGTTGCGATGGTTTGATCGGTGGCTGAAAGGGCTCGACAACGGCATCGATCGAGAGCCCCCGGTGCGTTACTACTTGATGGGTGCCACGGAGGATGGCGACACGCCCGGGAATGAATGGAAAGAGGCCGATGGCTGGCCGCCCGTCGCAGCCCGCCCCGGGTCGTTTTTCCTTGAGCAGGATGGGATGTTGGCAGCAACGGCTCCCAATTCTCCGGGGACTGAGTCGTATCGGTACGACCCCGAAGATCCGGTTCCGACCGTCGGAGGAGGAAACCTGATCTTGGGTGGCAAGGGACCCTTGGATCAACGTGAGATCAGTGAGCGGCAGGACTATTTGCGATTCCAGACCGATGTGCTTGAGGAGCCACTGGAAGTGGTTGGGCGCGTCACAGCCGACCTGTTTGTCGATTCCGATGCCCCCGACACCGACTTCGTCGCCAAGCTTGTCGATGTTTATCCGGACGGTTACGAGGCACTGTTGGCCGACGGGATTATCCGGGCACGATATCGTGAGGGTGAGGACCGCGAGATTCTAATGAAGCCGGGCGAAGTCGTCCGCGTCCGGGTCGACCTGTGGTCGACAGCGATGGTCTTCAACAAGGGACATCGGATCGCCCTGCACATCACGAGCAGTAACGACCCGCGATTTGATCCGAATCCGAACACAGGCCACCCTCAACGGGCTGATGAGGAAACACGGGTTGCGAACAACACGATCCATTTCAGTCAGGAGCATCCGTCACGTCTGCTGTTGCCGGTTGTCACACACGGTGCTCACGCTGAGTGATTGATGAAGTCGTTTCAAAACTGCGAGCACCCCGGCGATGTGAATCGGGTTAGTGGGAAAAGATCATTGATTCACCTGAAAGACCAGACATCGATGACTGACCAGACACGCAGCCAGGGTGCTTCCCGTGGTTCCGAAACCACCTCTTATCAACTTTCGATAGTAACGCTTCTGCTGCTATTTCTCGCTGTGCACTCAGTGTCGCACGATGCTCTTTCCGATCAAAGGAAAGGAGATCACCAAACCGATCGTCACCACGAGCTTGTTATCTATGGAGCGACCCCCGGTGGGGGTGCCTGTGCTGTGCGAGCGGCTCGTGAAGGTCTCGATGTGCTACTCGTCAGTCACACGAGCCATCTGGGAGGCATGCTGACAAATGGCCTGAGCACGATGGATACGCTCTATCACGGTGAGCGGGCCCCACTGTATGACGAGCTGCGCCAGCGGATCTATGACTTCTATCGAGACAGATATGGTGCCGACTCGCCGCAATTCCTGGCGACACAACCGGGACATCCCAAGACGCGGTACGAAGCCCACGTCGCCGAGCAGTTGATCAATGAAATACTCGCAGCGGAAGAACGGATCACCATTCTCTCCAACTTCTATCCACTGACGGCGACACGCGAGGCATCTCTCATACGGACGGTCACTTTTCAACAGATGGACGGGAAGGAGCAACTGACCGTTTCCGCAGACGTGTTTGCAGACTGCTCGTATGAGGCGGACTTGGCTGCGGTTGCCGAAGTCCCCTACCGGGTTGGTCGCGAAGCGAGAGACGAGTTCGATGAGCCACACGCCGGCGTAATCTACATGCGAAACGTTCCTTGGCCGCCGGAGGGTGTCGAGACGCAGGAGTTTCAACTGGCACGCCGACTCAACCTGTTCCGCTACCGATCGTGGTACGAGACCATCGAAAACGCCAGCACTGGAGCCGCTCACCCCTCGGTGCAAGCCTACAACCTGCGAACGATCATCACCCGCGATCCCCACAATCGTCTCCCCATCGAACGACCCGAAAATTACGATCCTGAGTTTCTGAAGACCTTCGGCTTCGGCAATCCTGAGAGTCCGGGCTTGAGCATGCCGAATCAGAAGTTCGGATTGAACCATCCCAAACTCGTCGGTCAACAGGATCCGTACGTTGAAGGAGACTGGCAGACTCGACGTCGGGTGATCCATCAGCACCACGAAGCCACCCTCGGGCTGCTCTACTTCCGACAACACGCTCCCTCAGTCCCCGAGGCGATCCGGAAACAGTGGCAGGAGTACGGGCTGCCCCGAGACGAGTTCGCCGACAACGGCCACATGCCCTCCGAGATCTACGCCCGTGAGACGCGACGCATTCGAGGACGCGAAGTGTTCACGGAGCACGACGCCCAACTCGCCCCCGAGCTTGACCGGGCTCCCGTGCATACGAACAGCATCAGTATCACCGAGTGGTTCCTCGATTCTCACGCCTGCACTCCTCGCCAGGTGCCCGGCAGCGAGCAGGAAGGCATGGTCATGCTCAAGAATCAAACCTTCCCCGGACAGGTGTCGTATCAAACGCTCCTCCCGGAGAATCTCGACAACCTGCTCGTGCCGGTCTGTCTCTCGTCGACCCATGTCGGCTGGGGAACAATCCGCCTCGAACCGACCTGGATGAGCCTCGGCGAAGCGGCAGCCTACGCGGTGGTGCTGGCCAAACGTCAGGAAGTCACGCCCGCACAGATCGACGAAGACGCACTGGTGCGACTGCTGGCTGAACGTCGAATCATGATCTCATTCTTCAACGATGTGGAAGGCCAAGCAAAGGCTGACTGGTATCCCGCCGTCCAGTACCTCGGCACGCAAGGCTACTTCGGTTCCTACGACGCTCGTACCGAGGAACCGTTGACGTCACCTCTTGCGAAAGCGTGGGCCGAACTCTTCCGACAACAAGTTCGCGATGGCATCGCATCACCCACTCATGCAGCCGTGACGATTCGACAAGTCGAACGAGCGAAGGGGGCATCAGTGACAGCAGGCAAATTTGCAGAGAGCCTGACAGCCATGCTTCCCGCAACGGAGGTTGATTCGCCCAAGTTGCAGAACCTGCTCACTCGGTTCAGTATCGATCCTGAAAAACCGATCAGCCGCAGCGATGCATGCCGTCTGATCTACGCCGCGTCAGCACCGTAGGCGCGCCAAAGAAAGTAGTCATCACGCTCCGCGTGAAGACACGAAGGCTCACACGCACACAAATGCGTCGAGAGATTTCCCTGATTCCGCTCATCACGCGGAGCGTGATGGCTACTTTGAGCATCACCGCTTGCCGCAATTTCAAGAAAAGAAGTGGACCGGCCGGTCCGGAGTCGAGAGGTCCGACGTCACTGCGGGCAAATCGGCCAAGCCGGCTGACTTGTCTGGTGAATGCATTCATCGCCCTGCCCCAGCCGATTCTGTAAGCAGAGTGGCCACCAAGTCAACGCGACCGCCCGCAGCAAGCATACTCACCCGGGCAAACAGCGAAGTCATCCCTCTCTGAAACAATCCGGCACGGTTGCGCGCAGCACCATTATCGAGGTTCATCACTTCGTCATCGAGTCGCAACGGTTGTCCCAACCGTTGCCGCGTCAGCGGCGAGAAGCCTCTCGTTCAACGGACGATGACTCTTGGCCAAGCCTCTTGAGGAAGGCTTCCAGTCGCTTCGCGCCACGGGTTGGGATAACCCGTGGTACCCGGTCCAGCCCCGGCCACTCTTTTGGCTTGATTGGCAACGACTTCTGAGGCATGCTGGCGAGACTGCCGATCTGTCACGAGGCCGAGTTTATGACTATTCGCGAGTGCTACACTGTTCTGGAGTTGGAGCCCGGTGCGACGTTTGCTGAGGTCAAGCGGGCTTGGAAGTTGCTAGCGACCGTTTGGCATCCAGATCGATTCAACAACAACCCAAAGCTTCGCGATCAGGCAGAGGAAAAGCTCAAGCGGATCAATTCAGCCTACGATCTCCTGCGAAAGCACTTCGAGAATGGTGGCTCTGGGAACGATGATTCAGGTCCGTCTGAATCAGAACAAGCTGCTGAGTCCTATGTCGATTCTCAGTGCTGGTATCTCAACGGTGACGCTCGGATTCGATCCGTCTCAAAACTAGAACTGAGTGGGCGTCCAGCGATCATTCGGCTAGACGCAAATGGTCTCACAATCGTCACTGTAGTTGATTCAAACATTGACGAAGCAACTTCTTATCCTGGCGAGACGGTTCGATGGCTAGATGTGCATGGAATGACTTGGTCGACCGATAGGGTCAACTTCAATCCGTACAAATATGAGGCTCCCTGGCATGTGCAAACGGATCGTGCTGAACTTCATGTTCTTGACCCAGAGGGGATTACCGATGGATTCGTAGTCAAAGTTCGATTCCGCAACGAATACTTCCGAAAGCTCTTCGAGAAACGAATGAGGCATTGGCACTGTCCCGTAGATGTCGGTGTTGCGTGTAAGACTGAACTGGAGCGAGCGGCTGCACAGAGAAATGAGCAACTTAAGAGGGAAGAGGCCGAGCGTCAGCGACAAGCGGAGGCCAAGCGAAAGGCGGGTGGCGGTGACGTCTACTCGGATTCGAATCGGGCTGCAGCAATGATGGTTGCAGGTCTAATCGGATTTTTCTCAATCCTTTCTGTCAGCTTGTTGTTTCTGGATGAGCCGAATCATGCAGATACCGCTATGCAGCGGAGGCTGGAGACGGATGAGTTACGTGAACAGACCATGTTCCCCGATACGGTCGATCAAACAGGTGAAGAAGTCGTGTCTCAAACGCCCTCAAATTCTGCTGGACGAGACAGAGTTGATTCGACTCTCTTGCTAAGTACCAAGCCCGCCAGTAGCCCAATCCGCGAAGACCCGGAAGAACTGGTCATCGAAGCTTGGCGAGCATTGAAGCAATCGAATTATCTGGCAGTTCAAGTGGCCGCAGATGCATTGGAGGCAGAGCAGCCTTCTACCGCTTTCATCCTTAGAGGATGGATGTATCTTGAACTGGGCAAGGATCAACGAGCCGAGGATGCGTTTCTTCGCGCTATGCACGGCGACAAGTCGTTGGTCCTTGCTTCACTCGCCGCAATGGAAGCTGCCCGAGTGAGCGAAGGGAGACCAGTGCTTCGTCGTGGTCCAGATGAGTACCTAACTTTCGCAGTTGAAGCCGCTCCGACAGAGCCAGTCGCGTACTTTCTCCGAAGCATGTGGGCCAATCACGATCACAATCCTGATGCCAACGACGGTCTAAACACGAGCGCTCTTAAAGATTTGGAAGAAGTTCGCCGACTTCGACCGTCACTGAGCGACTCAGACTTGTCGGTCCTTGGTGAGACTCCCTTTCGTCAGGTATGGCGACTCTTTGATGTACTTCGTTAGTGAATGAGTGTGGGCCATTGCCCATTCACTTCTCCAGAATGGCGGTCACCGCCTGGCCGCCGGCGGCGCAGATGGAGATGAGGCCGCGTCCACTGCCGGCTTCATCGAGCGTCTTGGCGAAGGGGTCGCCGGTCGCGACCGTGGCTGCTATCAGTTTCTTGTTGACACTCGTCTGGAGCCGCCTGAATACTGAGTGGAGATCACTCATGTTGTCCATCTCCCGATTGGCGACCCGGGTCACACCCGCGGGATTTGTACGCACCGGGCAACCTCACTCAATCAGCAGTGTGAACTGACAACTCATAGCTGTCGCTGACCAATCGTCACGAGCGAGCATTCCCAGGATGTTGATCCAAGAAACGCAACAGTACGAAAAAGGGGGGATCCAACACGATGTCTACTCGCAGGAGGACGTAATCGATGTCTCCTGCCCCTGTTGTGGAACGGACAAGTTCGAACGTGTGTACACCGAACATGAAGTGTTGGGCATCGTGCGCTGCTGCTCGTGTGAGTTGGTCTATACAACTCCTCGACTGAAGTCGCCCGAGTCAAATTACTGGGGTGATAAAGAGGCCTTTTATCGAGAGGCCAGACTGATCTTCGAAGGCCGTGCCAAGCACCATCGTGATCCCACGTATCAGCAGACTTTGGACATCGTCGAGCGATTCACTCCACGCGGCAAACTGCTCGACGTTGGCAGCAACACGGGCATGTTGCTTCGCTTTGCCCGCAACCGGGGTTGGGAGGTGACAGGTGTTGAACCCTCGAAGTCACTCGCCACCCTGAGCCACGAGCAGTTCGACGTGCCGGTCTTTGCGAACTATCTGTCGGAACTTCCACAGACAGAAAACAAAAAGTATGACGTACTGACGATGACGGACGTCTTCGAACATGTGAGCGAACCGCTCGACCTGTTGGCCGACGTCAGACGTCTGTTGAAGCCGGAAGGGTGCTTGTACATCCGGGTGCCAAACGCAAAATGGAACATCTTCAAGCAGCGCGGAGCGATGGCCATGGGACGTCAACCATTGCAGGGAATCTGGGATGCCGGCGAACATGTCGTGCACTATACCGACAGAACTCTGCGAACGATGCTGGAACGCGGAGGCTTTCAAGTCATCGACTTGCACCTTCCTCTCCCGGTCCAGGTCCCTGTTTGGCATCTGTATGTCGGACACTACTACCAGTATCCATCGCCCTGGCATCTGGATTGGAAGCGCCACTTCGGACGGACTCTCTTCTACTGGCTGGGCCGCATGGAACGCATTGCGCGCATGGGTTCTGTTGGCTATCTCCCACCGGCGATTGGAATCATCGCCAAGCCCATCAATTCATGACGCCCTGTTCGGCCAGCCCCGATCTGCTGCCAGATGAAGCGGGACATCTTGTGACGAGTCGCGTCTGGTGCTTCTGGGTACGTCAGTCAGCCTCTGCCTGACGATCTGATCTTCGGACCTTCGTCTGTTCACTTCTCAAGAATCGCCGTCACCGCTTGGCCGCCGGCGGCGCAGATGGAGATGAGGCCGCGGCCACTGCCTGCTTCGTCGAGCGTCTTGGCGAGGGTGGCGACGATGCGGGTGCCGGTGGCGGCGAAGGGGTGGCCGGTGGCGATCGAGCCGCCCTTCACGTTGAGCTTGCTCATGTCGATGCTGCCGAGGGGAGTGTCGCGGCCCAGCTTCTCTTTGCAGAACTCTGCGGAGTCCAGGGCGGCGAGCGTGCAGAGGACGACGGCGGCGAAGGCTTCGTGGATTTCGTAGAAGTCGAAGTCTTGCAGGGACAGGCCGCGCTTGTCGAGCAGGCGGGGGAGGGCGTAGGCGCCGCCGATCAGCAGGCCGTCGTGGCCGTCCACAAAATCGACGGCTGCCGTTTCGCCTGCGGTGATGTGGGCCAGCACGGGCAGCCCTTTCGACGCGGCCCATTCATCGGTCGCCAGCAGGACGGCGGAGGCACCGTCGGTCAGCGGGGTGGAGTTAGCTGCGGTCAGTGTCCCGTCCTTGGCGAACGCCGGCGACAGCTTGGCCATTTTCTCCAGCGTCGAGTTGGCCCGCAGGTTGTTGTCCCGATCGAGTCCTTGGTAGAACATGACCAGATCGCCATAGAACCCGGCGTCGTAAGCTTTGGCCAGATTCTGATGACTTGCCAGTGCCAGCTTGTCCTGCTCCTCGCGGGAGATGCTCCACCGATCGGCCATCACCTGAGCGTGCTGGCCCATCGACTTGCCGGTGCGTGGTTCACTGTTCTGAGGCATCTCGGGGATAACATACGACGGCCGCAGCATATTCACCGCCGCCTTGAGTTTGTCACCGGTCGACCGGGCCGCGTTGGCCTTCATCAGCGCCCGCTGCAATCCACGATTGGCCCCGATCGGCACGTCCGACGTCGTGTCCACCCCACAGGCAATGCCCGCATCAATCTGCCCCAACGCGATCTTGTTGGCGACGAGGATCGTCGTCTCCAGACTGGTGCCGCACGCCTGCTGCACATCATACGCCGGCGTGTAAGGACTGAGCCCACACCCCAGCACCGACTCGCGCACCAGATTCCAGTCCGCCGCATGCTTCTGCACCGCCCCCCCCGCAACCTCACCCAGCCGTTCCCCCTGCAGCTTGCAAGAGTCGACCAACCCCTTGAGCGTGTCGGTCAACATCGTCTGATTATCGAGATCAGCATACGCCGTGTTCGACCGCGCAAAGGGAATGCGATTGGCACCAACAATAGCGACCTTGCGAAGATTTCCGGACTGCATGGGAGCACACCTACGTGAATCTGAATGGAGACATCTCGTTCAGCAGATTGTAGGGCATCACTCTCGTTTCTTCCG
>JAJDEJ010000233.1 GCA_029259815.1 Planctomycetaceae bacterium
CTTGGATTCCCAACCCTCCACCAGTCTGTTGACAACGAACAGCCACTTCCCTTTCGCGTCAACCCATCATTTCATCGAGCACCGACTGAGGTGCCAGATCGTATTTCAGCGGCTCCATCGAGTAAGAAGCTCTCCCCTGCGAGAGGCTGCGGACCTGATTTGAGTAGCCAAACATGTTCGCCAACGGAGCCTCTGCACTGATGACGGTCAAATCTCCACGGGGTTCACTGCCGAAGATCATGGCGTGCCGGATGTTGAGGTCCGCCTGAATATTGCCGACAAACTCGCTCGGAGTGACCACCTCCAGCTTCATGATGGGCTGCAATAACCCCACTTCTGCCGCGTCGATCGCCTTCATGACGGCCTGAGAGGCAGCTGCCCGAAGCGTGTCCTCAGTCGTCTCCCCCTCCCGATACTTGGCACCCGTCACGATGAATCGCACTTTCATCAACGGGAATCCGTACATCCCGCCCGACTGAGCCGACTCCTCGACAGACTGCGTGAGCAATTTCATCATCTCAGCAGGTATCGACCCCGGCTTCACCTTGTTTTGCACGTTGATGGGTTCGTCGCCCTCGAATGGCTCCACGCGGACACTCACCTTCGCGGATTGCGTCTCGCCGTCCTTCGTCCGCGAGAATTCCCCCTCGACCTCCGCCGCCTTGGTCACCGTTTCGCGGTAACTCACCCGCGGTTTGTGAACCCGCATTTTGAGGTTGAAGTCCCTTTCCAACCGATTGCGGAGTACCTCAAGGTGTAATTCGCCCATGCCGCTGATGATCGTCTGCCCTGTCTCCTCGCTTTCCCTGACGCTAAACGTCGGATCCTGCTTCGCGAGCCGAGCCAGCGCGTCGTCGAGCTTCTTTTTTTCCGCTGAGGAATCCGGCTCCGCCGCCATCGAGATGACTGTCTCCGGAAATGTGATCCGCTCCAGAATGATGGGATGCTTCTGGTCGCACAGCGTGTCTCCCGTCACGGACTCCTTCAGCCCGATGACGCCGACGATATCTCCTGCTTCCACCGAGTCCTTCTCCAGCTTCTCCCGTTGATCGGCCTGAATGTGCCATAGCTGGCTGACCAGTTCTTTCTTGTCTGTCCGAGGGTTGAGCATCCGCGAACCGCTCTTGAGCACACCCGAATACACTCTCACAAACGCGAGATCGGAGTGTTGATCGGTCACAATCTTGAAAACCAATCCACAAAACGGTTCCGATGCATCCGGCTTGCGGACCTCACGGCTGTCCTTCTTGGGGTGAGGATGCACGCCTTCAACAGGGGGGCGGTCAAGTGGACTGGGGAGATAACGGGTCACCCCATCCAACAAAGGCTGCACCCCGCAGTAGTCGAGCGAACTGCCGGTAAACAACGGTTGTAGCTGACCATGAATTGTTGCCTGCCGGAGTGTGTGATGAATCCGGTCGACGGGAATCGGCTCCCCTTCGAGATAAGCAGCCATGATCTCGTCATCGAGGAGCGAAACCGCGTCAATGAGCTTGCCACGCCATTCGTTGGCGGACTCGACGAAATCCTCGGGGATCTCCTTGACTTCGACGTTCTGCCCTTTGGAGTCGGCATCGAAGTACAACGCTTTCATCTCGATCAAATCGATGATGCCCTCAAATGCTCCCGGATTTGGAGGCGACCCGGCTCCCATCGGAATCGTGATCGGCACGGGTGACGACTGTAATCGAGTCTCGATCTGTTTCAGTGTCACCTCGAAATTGGCCCCCAACCGGTCCATCTTGTTGATAAAGCAAATACGGGGCACTCCGTACTCGTTCGCCTGTCGCCAGACGGTCTCGCTCTGCGCCTCGACCCCCTCGACCGCACTAAAAATCACGACTGCCCCATCCAGCACCCGCAGGGATCGTTGAACCTCAGCAGTGAAATCAACATGCCCCGGCGTGTCAATAATGTTGATCTGACAGTCCTGCCACCGACAGGTGACTGCCGCTGAGTAAATGGTGATGCCCCGCTGCGCCTCTTCCGCGTCGAAGTCCGTCTGCGTCGTCCCATCGTCGACCTCGCCGATTTTGTGAGAGGCGCCGGTGTAGTAGAGAATCCGCTCCGTCGTCGTCGTCTTGCCCGCATCAATGTGAGCGACGATCCCGATGTTGCGAATCTGTTCAACAGGTGTTGACATGGTTGGGAAGTTGACTGGTTGATTAGATGATTAGTTGATTAGACAACAAAGTAACGACAATCTGGACCTCGGCGAGTTCATAGCTAATCAACCAATCATCTGATGAACTGATCAACTATCCATCTATTCAACTCGACGACCCGGACACTCATCGAGTGTCCGGGTCGTCGAAATGTTTGATGTTGTGCCCACAGGGGCTTACCAGGCGAAGTGGGCAAATGCCTTGTTCGCCTCGGCCATGCGATGCACATTCTCACGGGTCGTCATCGCAGTGCCTTCACGCTTGTACGCGTTGGTCAACTCGTCCGCGAGGCTGAGGGCCACCGGACGGCCAGACTTCCCACGAACGGCGGCCAGCAGCCAGCGAATGGCAAGGGTCTGCTGACGCTTCGCGTTCACGGGTGTCGGCACCTGATAGGTCGCACCGCCCACTCGCTTGGACCTCACTTCGATGGACGGCTTCACATTCTCAACGGCCTGCTTGAAGACTTCGATCGGCGAAACCTCCGGCACGCGTTTTTCGATTTGTTCGAGTGCATCGTAGAACACACGCTGTGCGACGCTCTTCTTGCCGTCATGCATCAGGCAGTTGATAAACTTGGACGCCAAGATCGACTCAAATCGAGCATCGGGCCGCAGTTGCGTTCGGCTGGCTGTGAAATTCTTTCCCATCGTTCCTGTTTCAATCTACTGCGACGCTTCGTCGACGGTGTTGCGACTTTGACTGTGTTGGAATCGTATCGGCTGGATAATCGAGCACACTTGCTGGTGTCAGCCAGGACTCAACTTTTGGGCCTCTTGGCACCGTATCGACTGCGAGCCTGACGGCGACCATCAACTGCCAGTGTATCGAGTACGCCTCGAACAATTTTGTAACGCACACCAGGCAGGTCACGCACTCGTCCGCCACGGACAAGAACAATGGAGTGTTCCTGCAGATTGTGACCTTCGCCGGGAATGTAGGCGGTCACTTCCTTGCCGTTTGATAGCCGGACCCTTGCCACTTTCCGCAAGGCGGAGTTTGGCTTCTTGGGGGTCATGGTCTTCACCTGAAGGCAGACACCACGTTTCTGCGGGCAACCTTCGAGCAGAGGAGTTTTGCTTTTTGTCTTGGGCGTCTTGCGAGGCTTGCGGACCAGTTGATTGATCGTGGGCATGAATTTTCGTGAATCTTGCGAATAGGTGTCGACACGCCTCGTGACGCATCGAACAGGAAACTCTAGCCTTGCTCATCCTGAACGTCAAGATTCGCACACACGAATCACTATTGAGACGTCAAGATCGCCTCCGGTGTCATTGATCGCAGTCCTACTCCTCCGGCGTCACGTCAGCCAACGGTGAGGGCCCCCCCTGCTGAGGTGGAGCCGCTACTGTCGACGGCATCATCCCATCAACATCATCGAGCAACATCTCTTGCTGGGATTCACTCAGCAACTCGCGTCGAGCCGCCAAAATGCGGTCACGCTCGGCCTTCTGCTCCATCAGGGCTTCCGGACGAATGCGAACATCAGCGTTCTGATGCGTATGGAAACCGGTGCCGGCTGGGATCAGGTGACCAAGGATCACGTTCTCTTTCAATCCACGCAGGCCGTCCACCTTGCCGGCGAGTGCCGCTTCCGTGAGCACTTTTGTCGTCTCCTGGAAGCTGGCCGCCGAGATGAAACTATCGCTTTGCACCGCTGCCTTGGTGATCCCAAGCAGCTGAGTGCTGCCTGTTGCCGGCCGCGGCTTGGTGAATTTCACCGGTGTCCCGTCTTCTGCTTCGATCGCCGCGTTGACCTCGTCGATCGTCGAAATTGCGACCACGTCGTTCTCATGGAATTCCGTGTCGCCCGGATCAGTCACTTTGACGCAGCTCTGCAGTTTTTTATTGATGTGACGGAACTCGAACTTGTCGATGACAATGCCGGGCAACAAGTCGGTGTCGCCCACATCATCAATGCGAATCTTCCGCAGCATTTGGGACACGACGATCTCAATGTGTTTGTCGTCGATGTCCACACGCTGAGCGCGATAGACGTTCTGGATTTCGTGCAGCAGGTACTGGTGCACGGCTTCTTCGCCACTCACTCTCAGGATGTCGTGAGGAACCAAAGGCCCCTGAACAAGTGCCTCACCCGCACGTACGGGATCCCCCGTGTGCACTCGGAGCTGCTTATTGTGAGGAACCACATGCTCGACATCGGTCCCCTCAGGGCCGTGCACCACGATCACTCGTTTGCCCCGCTTCTTCTCCTGCAGAATCTCAACTTCGCCATCGATCTCGGCGATGACTGCCGGATCTTTCGGCTTGCGGGCCTCGAAGAGTTCGGTCACACGTGGAAGACCTCCCGTGATGTCCTGCGTTCCCGCTGACTCACGTGGATTCTTTGCCAAAACCGACCCGGCGGCAATCTGTGAACCGTCGATGACCTCGACGCTTGCTCTTTCCGGGAGATAGTAATAGTCAAGAATCTTCCCGGCACCGTCTTCGAGAATAATCTGCGGATGCAACTCGCCTCGATGTTCGATGATGGTTCGTCGGGTGTGGCCACTCGGATCGGTCTCGGACTTCATTGACCGTCCTTCGATCAAATCCTCGTACCGCACCTTGCCGCCGACTTCTGCGAGAATGGGCACTGCATGTGGGTCCCACTGACAGAGTGTCTGACCTTCTTTGATCTCTTCGTCCTCTTTCACCATCAGGACGGCACCGTTGGGGATCGTGTACTTCTCCAACTCGCGTTCTTTGGGGTCCATGATGATGACTTCGCCGTTTCGAGTCAGAACGACGTTCTGTCCCTCGGCGTTCACCACGCTTCGCACTCGTGCGAATTTTACACGGCCAGCCTTCTTGGACTGGATGTCGCTTTGCTCGACGTCGCGGTGAGCTGTGCCTCCGATGTGGAAGGTTCGCATCGTCAATTGAGTGCCCGGCTCGCCGATGGACTGAGCGGCAATGATCCCGACCGCCAGGCCTTCTTCGACATGTGTGCCCGTCGAAAGGTCCATCCCGTAACAGCGTCGGCAGATCCCCAATTCCGCATCGCAAGCCATGGGCGAGCGGACTTGAATTCGCTCCAACCCCATGTCTTCGATTTTGCGGGCGATCTCAACGGTAATCAGCTCATCTTCACTGACGATGACTTCGTCAGTAATCGGATTGACGATGTTCTGGCGGCTCACACGGCCACGAATCGCGTCCGCCAGACTGACTTCGACCTTCTCACCACGGTACAGCACTCCGCGTGTCACACCCTTGGTGGTACCACAGTCTTCCATCGTGACAACAACGTTCTGGCAGATATCCGCCAGCTTTCGTGTGAGATAGCCGGAATCCGCAGTCTTCAAGGCCGTATCGGCCAAACCTTTGCGAGCTCCGTGGGTCGAGCTGAAGTACTCGAGCACGGACAAGCCTTCGCGGAAGTTCGCCTTAATGGGCGTCTCGATGATCTCGCCGCTCGGCTTGGCCATCAGACCACGCATCCCGGCTAACTGCCGAATTTGTTCGACACCGCCACGCGCACCGGAGTCCGACATCAGGAAGATCGGGTTCACATACGCACCGTCCAGCCGGAGATCGCTCTCCAACTCTTCCATCATGGACTTCGTGATCAATTCTCGGCAGTGGGTCCACGTGTCAAGGACATTCTCATACCGCTCCTTGTTCGTAATCACTCCTCGCTCAAAGAGCTTTTGCTGTTTCAGGACCTTGGACTCAGCGGCTGCGATCTCCTTCTCCTTGTTCGCTGCAGTCACCAGATCACTCGTGGCAAACGACAATCCGCTTCTGGTCGATTCGTGGAACCCAGTCTCCTTCATATCGTCGAGCAACTTAATGGTTTTGGCTCGGCCGAGTTCCAGGTAACAGTCGGAAATCACATTCGAGAGGTCGCGGCTCTTCATCATCAAGTTATAGAACGACATGCTGGGAGGCAGGATGTCATTGAACATCACTCGCCCGACCGTCGTTTCCACAACATCACCCGACTTGAATCCTTCCGCTCCTTCACCTTTCACACGGCGATCGCGAGGCAGACGCAGCTTGATGATCGCATGCTTGGAAAGTTGGCCATGAGCGTACGCCATCATCAGCTCTCTGACGGATGCAAAGGTCATGCCCTCGCCCGGCTGCCCGGCTCGCTTGAGCGTCATGTAGGCACAACCCATCACGATGTCCTGCGACGGCGTGATGATGGGTTGTCCGTTCGCTGGGCTGAAGATGTTGTGTGTCGACATCATCAGCGTCGAGGCTTCGACCTGCGCCTCGATCGAAAGCGGCAGGTGCACCGCCATCTGGTCGCCATCGAAGTCGGCGTTGAAACCTTTGCACACCAGAGGGTGTACACGGATCGCGTTCCCTTCCACCAGGACTGGCTCGAATGCCTGGATGCCCATCCGGTGCAGTGTTGGTGCCCGGTTGAGTAGGACGGGATGATTGGTGATCACCTCGTCGAGGATGTCCCAGACGTCCTCGTCCTTGCGCTCCAACATTCGCTTGGCCGACTTGATTGTGTCAGCATGCCCCAGTTCCTTCAGCCGACGAATAATAAACGGCTGGAACAGTTCGAGGGCGATCTTCTTCGGCAAACCACACTGGTGAAGTTCGAGTTCTGGACCGACGACAATTACCGAACGAGCCGAGTAGTCGACCCGCTTACCGAGCAGGTTCTCGCGGAACCGACCCTGCTTGCCTTTAATCATGTCCGTCAGCGACTTGAGCGGACGGTTCGACGAACCAAGCACCGGTCGTTTGCAACGGTTGTTGTCGAACAGCGCATCGACCGACTGCTGTAACATCCGCTTCTCGTTGCGGACGATGACCTCCGGCGCATTCAGGTCGACCAGCTTTTTCAGCCGGTTGTTCCGGTTGATGATACGGCGATAGAGATCGTTCAAGTCGCTGGTCGCGAAGTTGCCCGAGTCCAAGAGCACGAGCGGACGCAGGTCCGGCGGAATGACTGGAACCACATCCAGCACCATCCACTCCGGACGGTTGTCGCTGTCACGCAGGGCCTCCGCGATCTTCAGCCGCTTAATCAGGTCTTTGGCCTTCTGCTGACTCCCCGTCTCACGCAACTCCTGACGCAACTGAACGGACAACTCGACGAGATTCAGCTGTTGCAGCAGCTTGAGAACGGCTTCCGCTCCCATGTCGACTTCAAACGAGCCTTCGCCATACTTGTTGCGAGCTTCACGCGCATCGTCTTCGGTGAGCAGCTGACACATCCGTAGCGGCGTGTCGCCCGGATCAGTGACCACGTAGTCCTGGAAGTAGACCACCTTCTCCAAGCTGGTCGTCTTCATGTTGAGCAATGCACCCAACCGACTGGGCATGCTCTTGAAGAACCAGATATGCACGACCGGCGCAGCAAGCTCGATGTGACCCATCCGCTTACGGCGGACCCGGCTGTGCGTGACCTTCACGCCGCAACGGTCACAGATCATCCCTTTGTACTTCATCCCGCGGTACTTGCCGCAAGCGCACTCCCAGTCCTTCTCAGGACCGAAGATCCGCTCGCAAAACAGACCGTCACGCTCTGGGCGATAGGTTCGGTAGTTGATCGTCTCCGGCTTCTTGACCTCGCCGAATGACCAGCTGCGGATGTCATGCGGACTGGCGAGCCCAATTTTGATGGACCCGTAGTCATTAACTCGATCGTAGGCAGTATCGCCAGCGCTCATGATGGGTTCAGCGAATAGGGAATAGGGAATAGGGAATCACTTGGTAGGTCAACAGTTGCCCCTCGATCAGACAAGAGAGGCTTCCTGTCATGCTCTTGATTTCTCAAGTTGCAGATTGAGGCACAGGCCGCGAATCTCGTTGTTCAACACATCGAAACTCGCGGGGGTGCCTGCTTCGAGTGTGTTTTCACCCTTGACCATCGACTCATAGATCTTCGTGCGTCCTTCAACGTCGTCACTCTTGACGGTCAACAGCTCCTGCAGAATGTACGCGGCCCCATAGGCTTCCAATGCCCACACTTCCATCTCGCCGAAGCGCTGACCACCGAAGCGGGCTTTGCCGCCGAGCGGCTGCTGCGTGATCAGAGAGTAAGGTCCTGTTGCCCTGGCGTGCACTTTGTCATCAACAAGATGGTGCAGCTTGAGCATGTAGATGATGCCGACGGTCACCTTCTGTTCGAGAGGCTCACCCGTGCGACCATCATACAGGACCGACTTGCCATCCTCAGGCAGTCCGGCTTCCTTCAGGTAATTCCGCATCTCCTCTTCCTCGCAGCCGTCGAAGACGGGACAGATCGCCCGGAAACCGAGCTTGGACGCGGCCCAACCAAGATGAGTTTCCAGAATCTGTCCCACGTTCATACGGCTGGGGACGCCCAATGGATTCAGAATGATGTCAACCGGCGTACCATCATCCAGGTAGGGCATGTCGGATTCAGGCAGAACCTTGGAGATAACGCCCTTATTTCCGTGCCGACCGGCCATTTTGTCACCGACCGAGATTTGCCGCTTCGAGGCCACGTACACTTTGACCATTTGCAACACTCCGCTCGGCAATTCTTCACCTCGCTTGAGTGTGTTGATCTTGTGATCGGCCTCTTCGATTGTGTCCTCGACGAGCGGCCAGGAGTCCTTGATCACCTTGCGGGCATCCGCCTGCTTCTGCGGAGAGCGAAAGTCAATCTTCTCAAACTGGTCCTCAAACTCACGAGCGAACTTCGCAACCGCCTTGACGTCCTCCAATGATCGCACTTCGCGGCCATCGTCATCTGTCAGATGGCGTCCAATTGTCCGCTCCAATTCTGCCAGGAACTCGAGGAACTTCTCCGAGATTGCCTCATAGCTCTTCTTTTCAGCCTTGTGAATCTCAGCGTCATAACCCTTTCGCTCGGCTTCAGTGAGACTCATCTTGCGAGCGAATTTTTCTGTATGTGTGACGATGCCTTCGACACCGCTAGGAACCTCAAGAGATTCGTTCTTAACATCCTCGCCAGCACGTCCGAAGATCGCGTGCAGAAGTTTCTCTTCCGGAGTCAACTCAGACTTCGCTTTGGGAGAAACCTTGCCGACGAGGATATCCCCCGGGACGACTCGGGTTCCGACAGCGACGACCCCCGTTTCATCGAGGTGCCTCAACGCCTTCTCGCTGACGTTGGGAATATCGCGAGTGAACTCTTCACGGCCCAGCTTGGTCTCTCGAATTTCGACGTCGAACTCGTCGATGTGAATCGACGTGTAGACATCATCCTTGACCAGGCGCTCAGACAGGATGATGGCATCTTCGAAGTTGTATCCTTCCCATGACATGAAGGCGACGAGGACGTTACGGCCCAAAGCGAGGATTCCGTTTTGGGTCGCGGCACTATCGCAGAGAATCTCATCTCGCTTTACGCGCTGACCGATTTCAACCAGAGGCGTTTGATTCAGGCACGTTCGCTCGTTCAATCCGGTGAACTTCCGCAGCGGATACCGTTTCCCTTCAACCTCGACGACTTCGGCGTCTACGTACGTCACGCGACCGGCCCGTTCTGCGCGATGCAGCATGCCCGAATACACGGGCACCTGCTCTTCCAGTCCGGTGCCGACGATGGGAGCCTCTGTAATCAACAGCGGCACGGCTTGCCGTTGCATATTCGAGCCCATCAACGCCCGGTTGGCGTCGTCATGCTCCAGGAAGGGAATCAATCCGGCCGAGATGCCGACCATCTGACTCGGTGCGACGTCGATGAATTCGACTTGTTTGGACTCAATCCAATGCACGTCGTTTCGGTAGCGAGCCAGAACCCGTTCCTCCGAGATCTTCCCTTTCTCAACAGGGGTGTCTGCGGGAGCAACGTACACCTCTGACTCCTCATCGGCTCGCAACCACTCGATCTCTTCCGTGACCTTCCCCTTCTCAACTTTGCGATACGGGCTGATCAGGAACCCATAGTCATCCACTTTGGCGAACAGGCTCAAGCTCGAAATCAGACCGATGTTTGTGCCTTCAGGAGTTTCAATCGGGCAAATGCGACCATAGTGAGAGATATGGACGTCTCGCACCTCAAAGCCGGCCCGCTTGCGGTTCAAACCACCAGGCCCCAATGCACTGAGGCGCCGCTCATGAGTCAGCATCGAGAGCGGGTTCGTCTGGTCGACGACCTGTGACAACTCGCTACGGCCAAAGAAGAATTCGATGGCAGCGGAGACACTCTTCGGGTTGATGAGTGTGCGAGGTGTCATTTCCTCGACATCCTTCAGGCTCATTCGCTCCTGAACGGTTCGCCGCAGTTTCAGGAACCCCTTCCGCAACTCGTCGGTCGCCAGTTCATCAATCGTTCGCAGACGCCGGTTGCCAAGGTTGTCAATATCGTCCACATGAGCCGTATTGTCGCCCACTCGCAACTTGACGAGATACCGGATCGAATTGACGAAGTCCTGTGAATGCAGGGTCATCTCGTCATCGGAGATGTCCTGATTGAATTTGCGGTTGATGCGGAACCGGCCGACGCGACCCAGCCGATACCGATTCACGTCGAAGAACTTCTCCTGAAACAGATCCATCGCCTTCTCCAATTGCGGCGGATTGCCAGGACGGAGCCGTTGATAGATCCGCAAGAGAGCCTCTTCGTGGCTCGCGGTCGCGTCTTCAAGAATACTATTCAGGATGAGTGTGTCCTCGGGAGTGTCGACAACCTCAACACTCTTCAGCCCCGACTCGGCCATCTCGGCAGCCTGCTCCGCCGTGATGGCATGGCAGCACTCACAAATGATCTCACCACACCGGTCGTGACCAGCCGGGAAGATGATGTCCTCAGCGGCATACTTTCCGACGAGCGCCTCACCTTCGTTGGACTTCACAACCTTGGCCGACTTGACCTCATAAAACAGCTTGAGCAGCGCAGTATCCGTGCTGTTCTCCCGCTCCATCGCCCGCAGCAGAGTCATGGCTGAGAACTTGCCGCTCTGGTCGATCCGCACGCCTAGCGTGTCCTTCTTGCTGACAACCAGTTCGATCCAACTCCCACGCTCGGGAATAATGCGGCACGAGTGAACATTCCGCTCCCCGGGCTCTGCATTCTCGACGAAATCGACACCAGGTGACCGATGCAACTGGCTTACCACAACGCGCTCAGCACCATTGATGATGAATTCGCCTCCACCAATCATAATGGGCATGTCGCCGAGATAGACCTCCTCCTCGATCGTCTGCTCTTTGACAAGTCGCAGCCAGACGCGAAACGGTCGACCGTATGTCATTCGCAATTGGCGACATTCGGTCGGAGTGTACCGCGGGCGCCCCAACTCATACTTGGAGTACTCGAGCCGATACTGACCGTCATAACTTTCAATCGGGAACACTTCCCGAAGAATTGCTTCAAGACCTTGATCTCGCCGCGCATCGGGTTTCTTGTCGTACTGGAGGAACTTATCAAAAGACTCCGTTTGAATGCGTGTCAAATCGGACAGCTCAAACTCACCTGGCAAGCTGCCAAAGTTGCGAACAGAGTCAGTTTTGATAATTCGCTGAGCGGAAATCGGCATTCGTTATTCTCGTCGAGTCTGAAGTCAACCAAAGCAGCCGGAGCAATCAACGTGCCGGCGGAGTCAAACGGCATTTCGGGGAGGAGAACCCCAGGCCCCAACTGATGAAAATTGGCAGGAACCTGAGAACACACTCATCGGCTGAAATCACCCATCATGGGAAATCAAATAACATCACCAAGGAATCTGACCCTCGAATCGATCTCTACCTGCCAGCGTCGCTCCTTGCCTGCCGACCGGAGTGCCGAAGGAGAGATGTGCCAACCAAGAACCGGAACGAGCAAATCATGCATGGAGAGACGTGGGCGCAAGGCAACCCCACAGTTCCGACTAAACCAGCGGCGGCAACGAATTGGCCAACTCCAGTTGGCGTTTGAGTCACCCCGGCATCCCCCAACGACAGCAAGATCCTCCGTGATATGGGGCACTTACCCGCTCACGGTGCGCGACGACCTTCGTATCATTGCAAATCACGCGCCGGACGGCAAGGGGCTGCGAGTTCTTTACTCACATTTTCACCAAGGAAATGCCCTCAGGGCATATTGCTGGCAAGCCACTGCGACCTGCCAGCCCCCTGGCATTGTCCCCGGATGCCGTCCGCGTGTTTCGCCGATTACTTGATTTCGACCGAGGCGCCGGAGTCTTCGAGCTCCTTCTTGAGCTTCTCGGCTTCGTCCTTTTCGACACCTTCCTTGATCTTGCTGGGCACGCCTTCGACCCTCTCTTTGGCTTCCTTGAGGCCCAAGCCCGTGATTGCACGCACCGCTTTGATCACGCCGATCTTCTGGTCGCCAAAGCTGGTCAGCACGACGTCGAATTCGGTTTGCTCAGCCGCACCGCCTCCTTCGCCATCGTCGCCACCGACCGGTCCTGCCATCATGACAGCACCACCACTGGCGGGCTCGATGCCGTGTACCTCTTTGAGGTAGTCCGACACAGCCTTCGCCTGCAGAAGCGTGAGGCCGACCAGTTGGTCGCCGAGCTGCTTCGTGGAGTCGTCAAATTCGGTTGTTGTTTCAGTTGCCTCTGCAGTCGCCATGATCAGTCTCCCAGGAAAAGATGCCGGCCGTCTAATGTTTGACGTTGCCGACGACGTTGGAATGATGAGTTGTTTGTTGTTTGAATCGCCGTGTCACGCCGCCTCGGAATCGCCTCCATCTTCCTTGTCGGCCATCTCCTTGAGCTGTCCTTGCAGGTAACTGCCCGGTCCGATGAGGGCACCCGACAGGGCAGCCGCCGGACTGAGGAGTTGCCCCGAGATGATCGACAACAGCTCCAGGCGGCCAGGACTCTTACTGAGAGCATTGACAGCAGCAGCGTCAAGGGCCTGGCCGTCAACGGATGCCCCCTTAATCTCCAATGGCTCAAGCTGCTTGGCCCATTTTGCGATTTCCTTGGAGAGAGCAACGGCGTCTTCTCCGCCCCAGATGATCGCTGATGGTCCTTCGAGGCAATGATCCAGAGTGACGTTCGACTCTTCAAAGGCCTTCCTTGCCAAGGCATTCTTGACTTGGAGAACTTGAATTCCCTGCCCGTGCAGCGATGTTCTAAACTCGTTATCGGTAATGGCATCAAGCCGTGAAGCATCCACGACCAGCATGTCCTCGCACTCACCGAGGCGATCCTTGATCTCGCGGATCATCATCTCTTTGACAACTTTACTCATGGACCTTGGCTGCCCCTCTTGGCGTTACTCAATTGATTTCAATATCAGGCACGTCGCATCAAGCGACGGTCAGGCCGCAGTGATGCGAATTCCCGGCGTCTGGGTGCCCGAGACTGTAATACTGCGAACGTAAGTCCCCTTGGCTGCCTGCGGTCGCAGTGACTGCACGAGCTTCAAAAGTGCGGCAATGTTGTCGACCAACTGTTGCTGATCAAACGACATCTTGCCAACGACGCAATGGACAATCCCCGCGGCGTCGCAGCGAAATTCGACCTTGCCCGCCTTGTACTCATTGATTGCCGTGGCCACATCCTGAGTGACGGTCCCTGCCTTCGGTGAGGGCATCAGGCCACGCGGCCCAAGGACCCGACCAAGCGGACCGACGACTCCCATCATGTCGGGTGTTGCAATTGCGACGTCGAAATCCATCCAGCCGTCTTTAATCTTATCTGCCAGATCCTTTCCGCCGACAATATCTGCTCCGGCCTCCTCGGCAGCGGTAGCTTTCTCTCCCTGAGCGAAGACCGCGATTCGCTGCGACTTGCCGATCCCGTGGGGCAGGACGATCGAGCCACGCACGATTTGATCGGCGTGCTTGGGATCGACACCCAGTCGGACTGCCAGCTCGACGCTCTGGTCGGACTTGCTAGCCTTCACCCCCTTGGGGAGGGATGTCTCCAAGTCCTTCAAAGCAGCAACAGCCGCTTCGAGGTCGACCGTGCCGACCGCCTCAGCCTTTTCTCGCATTGCGGTGACCCGCTTGGAATACTTCGCCATCGTCTTGAACCTTGCCTCTTGTGCCGGAGCGGCTCGCGATCGAGCCGCGAGCCATGATTGCCGTCCCGTCTGGTGAACTCTCGCCGTGTTATTTGGCGACTTCCAACCCCATGCTGCGTGCCGTGCCTGCGATTGTGCGAGCTGCATGCTCAAGGTTCGGTGCGTTCATGTCTTCAAATTTGACTTTTGCGATCTCGATTAACTGATCCTGGGTGACCATCCCCACCTTCTCCGCCTTGGGGCTTCCCGACCCCTTGGCGATCTGTGCGGCCTGTTTCAGGAGGACGGCCGCCGGCGGGCTCTTGGTGATGAACTCGAATGATCGATCGTTATACACAGTGATCACAACCGGAATCGTCGTTCCGGCCATGTCTTTCGTCTTCTCATTGAACTGCTGGACGAACTGTCCGATGTTCACGCCATGTGGGCCAAGTGCAGTCCCCACCGGTGGAGCCGGAGTGGCCTGCCCACCAGTGATCTGCACTTTGATTTCCGCAACAACTTGCTTCGCCATGACTCTGACTTGCCTTCATGTGGCGATGGGGGTTCGACCGCCCCTCGCATTATCGTGTGGTTAATTTGTGTGTAACCGACCCACCCAATTCAGACTTTTTCAACTTGCCAATGTTCGAGTTCCACTTCCGTCGAACGTCCGAAGATCTCGATCATGACCTTCACCTTGCCGCTTGTTTCGTCTAAGGAGTCGATGGAGCCTTCAAAGCTCTCGAACGGCCCTTCTTTAACTTTCACAATATCACCCACCTGAACGCTGAACTTAACGACAGGCTGAGCCTCTTCGGTCTCTTCACCAACCTCTGGCTTGCCCATCATGCGACTGATTTCATGCTCCTGCATGGGCATCGGCTTGCCAGCTGCCCCTGTGAAGTCACCGACTCCACTCGTGTCTCGAACGAGGTACCAGGTGTCGTCATTTAACTCCATGTGAATCATCATGTAGCCGGGAAACAACTTCTGATCTCGGACTTTCTTCTTCCCCCCTTTGGTCTCCACCACTTTCTCGGTGGGGATCACAATCTCTCCAAAAAACTCTGACAATCCCTCTCGTCTGATTCGCTTGAGGAGAGATTCCCGTATGGTTCGCTCGCGGTTGCTTTGAACCTTGAGCACGTACCACTGAAAGGTTGACTCCTTACCTCCATCAGCGGACGCAGATTGCTCATCATCGTCGGGCGCGACGTTCGGGTCATCAACCATGGTGGTGCTCTCGTCCATAAGGCGAGACATCTTCTGTCATTGGGTTACAGTTTTCAAGAAAGGGCGAGCCTCTTTCCTGAGGAATTCGGGCAACAGTTGGCTTGATGCTACTCGGCGCCCCCTATCCGCCTTCACCCTTGAGGGCATCGAGGTCAAGGAAGCCGATGAAGTCAAACAGGCCAAACCAGAACACATCGAATGCTGCGAGAAAGGCCGCCATGAGGATCATCACGCCCAGCACGACCCCTGTTGCCCGGATCAGGTAGGTCTTGTCCGGCCAGGAGACCTTGTCCATCTCCACTTCGACCGAGATCAGGAAGTCTGCAAATTTGGGGAAGTTGACCACCCGAAACGCGAACCAGAGACCCAGTGCGGCAATTGCCAACGGAATCCCTACTCGGACTGGGCGATCGTAGTCAGTGAGTAATGTGGTCGAGAGCGACCAGGTACCCCACAGGACGACCGCCATCACACACAACCCGGTCACCTGGCGTGTCAACCGGCCCTGGTTGCGCTTGTACAGACCACCAGACCACATCCCGTTGAAGAACGAGGCGTTATCGCTTGCTCGTGCCATGTTGGGTGCCCACCTCGTGTGGAAACTTTTTCGAGTTGATTCAATGTGAGTTGTAATTGAGCACGGGCGGGAGGACTTGAACCCCCAACCTGCGGATTTGGAATCCGCTGCTCTGCCAATTGAGCTACGCCCGTTTGGCAGAAGTTTTCAGTTTTCAGTTTTCAGTTTTCAGTGACCAGGCAAGCAATGCCTAGCGTCTCACTGACTACTGACAACTGAAAACTGACCACCCCTGCATCACTTCTTCCGCGATTCTTTGTGCACCGTGTGCTTGCGGTCCTTGTTGCAGAACTTCTTGAGTTCCAGCCGATCGGTGCCGCGCGTCTCCTTTTGCGTCCTGTAATTCCGACTGTTGCACTCCGTGCATTCCATCCAAACGTATTCGCGTGCCATTATTCAATTCCTCGAAAGCTACCAGCGGTCAGCTTTCAGGAGTTGGCTGCCAAACGAGGCCAAGTCCCGATTGCTGACCGCTGAGTGCTGATCGCTAACTACTCGACAATCTTGGTCACCACGCCGGAACCAACCGTGCGTCCACCCTCGCGGATGGCGAAGCGGCTGCCTTCGTCCATGGCGATCGGTTTGCCCAACTCAACCTCGAGTTTGACATTATCGCCCGGCATGCACATCTCGGCTCCACCCTGCAGGGTGACAGCGCCGGTCACGTCCGTGGTGCGGAAGTAGAACTGTGGGCGATACCCACTGAAAAATGGAGTCTTACGGCCACCTTCGTCCTTGCCCAGCACGTACGTTTCGCATTCGAACTTCGTGTGCGGGTTGATCGATCCAGGCTTAGCCAGCACTTGGCCTCGCTCGACATCGTCCTTCTTTGTACCACGCAGAAGCACACCAACGTTGTCGCCGGCAATGCCCTTGTCGAGAATCTTGTTAAACATCTCAACACCGGTGCAGGTCGTCTCCTGAGTGTCCTTCAAGCCGATAATGTGGACTTTTTCACCCACATTGACGGTGCCCTTCTCGATTCGACCGGTCACCACAGTACCGCGACCTTCGATCGAGAAGACGTCTTCAATTGCCATCATAAACGGCTTGTCCTGCTCGCGGTCCGGCTGCGGGATGTTGGCGTCCAAGACCTCCATCAACTCACCAATGCAGGCACTGGCCACCGGATCGGTCGGGTTATCCAGGGCTGGTTTGGACGATCCCTTCACAACGGGAATGTCATCGCCGGGGAAGTCGTACTTACTGAGCAACTCGCGGACCTCCATCTCGACCAGTTCGAGCAACTCTTCGTCGTCGACCAGATCGCACTTGTTAAGGAAGACCACCAAAGCGGGCACGTTCACCTGCTTGGCGAGCAGTATGTGCTCCCGAGTCTGCGGCATCGGGCCATCTGCAGCAGAGACCACGAGGATGGCGCCGTCCATCTGGGCGGCACCTGTGATCATGTTCTTGATATAGTCCGCGTGCCCTGGACAGTCGATGTGAGCGTAATGTCGGTTTTCGGATTCATACTCGACATGCGAAACGGCGATCGTCACCGTCTTCGTGGCATCACGAACGGTGCCACCCTTGGCAACGTCTGCGTACGAGATCGGCTTGGCCAGCCCTTTTGCTGCCTGCACAGCGAGGATTGCGGCGGTCAATGTCGTCTTGCCATGGTCAATGTGACCAATGGTTCCCACGTTACAGTGTGGCTTGGTTCGCTCGAAGGTTTCCTTCGCCATGACGGTTGCTCCAACTCCCGGAAGTTCAAAAGGGGAATTCTAGTGACCTGCCCTGCAGGCACCCTGAAACCAAAATCAAAAAGCCCTTGCCAAGTGACAAGCGCTGAAAACACATCTCTTGCGGTCGACATGCGACCGAAACTGCCTCGGTCGACGTTCGACCATCAAACTCTCCTCCGGTCGAAGTTCGACCGAAGCTGCCGGTGGGACTTGAACCCACGACCTCGTCCTTACCAAGGACGCGCTCTACCACTGAGCTACGGCAGCAGTAGAGTGGAAGATTGATGGTTGAGAGTTGATGGTTTATCGAATCAGTCCATCAACCCTCAACCATCAACCCTCAACTCTTGCAAGAGCGGGTGAAGGGAATCGAACCCTCACAACCAGCTTGGAAGGCTGGGGCTCTACCGTTGAGCTACACCCGCCAGGGTGAAAGTGACAAACGGCAAGTGACAAACTTCAAACAGTCATCTTGAAATTTGCCACTTGGTGTTTGGCACCTTATCCGAAAGTGGGGGAAGCAGGATTCGAACCTGCGAAGGCTGTGCCACCAGATTTACAGTCTGGCCCCTTTGGCCACTCGGGTATTCCCCCTCTTGACTTTGACTCAAGTTCGACTGACAAAAACGACGCTTTGACGCTGCAAACAGACTCAAATGGAGAGCTAGCGGTGGGACTCGAACCCACAACCTCCGGTTTACAAAACCGGGGCTCTGCCAATTGAGCTACGCTAGCAGCACGACGCCGCCCCGCGACAAGCGAATGAATATAGCATGCAACCTCATTCCCGCAAGGGGGAACGGTCAAATGCGCGCCTCCGCTGCCAACGGCCACCCCATCCATTTCTGGGGGAGGTCAACATGCACCGTGACTGCTGTGTCTCTCTGACACCGAAATATAGTGAATCAGGAATTCCACCCGCAAGGCACTCGATGGGAGCGCTCTTAATCATCCATCCACCAGACCACTGATGCCCCACACGGGTTCGCACTATCCCGCGACCTCTGCCTCCTTTGCATCTGCGGACCCTGGCACGACATGCGTCAGATTCTCCCCCAGAATCGTCGGACACCAGTGCTTTTCGATGTGTTCAACCACCAACTCGACCCCACGAGCATGGCTGACATGCGGTCGATCCCGAGGATCGTACAGGGCATCGGTCAAGTCACGGCAGAGGACGACATTCTTGCCCAGATACACCTGCTGGCGAATCCCAAACGGCCGTCCCAACACACACATATTCGTGTGGACCCCCATCAGGACGATGTTCTTCCGCCCCTCCTGCTCCAGGAAATTGTAGATTTCCTGGCCATTGTCACTCACGCCGTCGTAGCCGATCATCTTGATCGCTGGATGCTGATGCCGGTCCGAGTCGGGATAGTGCTTCGGCTTCGGATCGTCACACCCGCTCACAATTGCCTCACCCCGCTTAATCGAATCCTCAATCGGCAGCGGCGGCTCGTGCTCAGAGTTGAGATAGCACCACCCCTGAATCGGCACAGTCGGCTCCGCATGCACCGCCTCCTTCATCCGCGTTCGATAGGGCGTGTCCTCGTAGTGCTTGATGCCACTACTGGGCGAATGCACGATTGCGACTCCATGATCTCGCGCAAGCGACAGCACCTCATTCATCCGAGGAGCCATGCGGTCCACCCGCAGCTCCGCCATCTTGCACGGATGCTGAGCCCACATGTCACAGACGATGATGGCTGTTTCGGATGCCTCCCACAGATTCGTCTCCTCGACCTCCTGCCAATCATCGCCAACCTGCTTGCGTCGTCGCAGCATCATCTCAAGCTGTCCAGGCGTTACCGGGATCTGCCGAGCGACGTCAGGCTCAGCCGCCTGAACTCGATCGCTGAGGGTCGCTGCTACTCCGGCACCCACCATCGCCCGTATCCCAGTCTTGAGAGCCGAACGTCGTGAGACAGTGTGAGAAGCATGCATAAGACAGTCTCCTGCGGGGCGGTGATAAGAGAACCGGTCGAGTCTATCTCATGCGACCAATGTGAGCCAAGCTCGACGATGACTGTGCTGCGTCAGTGAATTCTGTATCGTGGACAGCCCCGACATGCACTTATCATCGAGGCGATCCCATGCACCGACGTCCATTAGCCGGCTTGTGCTTCATCGTACTGGCCCTCGGTCTCGTTTCCTTGCTGACGCCACGTAACGGTTGGGCCGACGCCATGGACCGACTCAAGATTCCGCAACTCAAACAGCTGCGGGCGGCGATCGAGATACTCCGCGAGGACCGTGAGCCGGTCACGCTCGAATCGGGCTACACCGACTACCGGGCCATCCTGCACGCTCACTCCCATTGGTCACATGACAGCAACAGCTCGCCGGAGGAAGTCCGCGAAGGAGCGAAGAAGGCCGGCGTGAAGATCGTCATGTTCACCGAACACCCTGCGGACAATTACGACTACTTCAAGGACGGTCACCGCGGCCTCAAGGACGGCGTGCTGTTCATCCCCGGAGCCGAGACCAAGGGCCTGCTGAACTACCCGCTCGCCAGTGTCAAGGACAAACCGATCGAGTCACCCCAGCAGGGGGTCGATGTCGTCCGTGAGACGGGTGGGCTCGTGTTCCTGTGCCACCTCGAAGAACGCATGGACTGGGAGTTGGAGAATCTCACCGGCAGCGAAATCTACAACACTCACGCCGACGCCAAGGACGAACCCCGCCTCTACGCAGCCCTCGCCAACCCACTCAAGGTTTTCGGTCTCATCGAGTGTTTCGAGAAATACCCGCAAGAGTCATTCGCCGCCCTGCAGAACTACCCCGCCGACTACCTCCGCCGCTGGGACGAACTCTGCCAGAAGGACCGCCTCACCGGCGTCGCGGCCAACGACTCGCACCACAACCAGGGCCTGCACGCCTTCATCTCCGATGGCGGCAAACTCCAGGTCAACGACGGCCTCGACGAACCGGTCCTCACCCTCGACCCCGAAGACAAGCCGGCCATCAAAGCCCTCATCGGCGACAAGCAGCCCGGCGACACGCTCTTCAAACTGGACCTCGACCCCTACGAACGCAGCTTCGGCCACGTCAGCACCCACCTGCTCATGCACGACCTCACCGAAGAAGCCACTCGCGAAGCCCTCGTCGCCGGCCGCGCCTATGTCGCCTTCGACTGGATCGCCGATCCCACCGGATTCACCTTCCAGGGTTGCCAGGGTGACATCGTCATTCCGATGGGCAGTGAAGTGGAGTCGCACCAAAACCTCACTTTCGAAGCTGCCGCCCCCCTCCCCGCGACCTTCAAACTCCTCCGCAACGGCAGCGAAGTCACCACCTCCGTCGGTCGCACCTTCGAGCACACACCAACCGAACCCGGCAACTACCGTCTCGAAGTCTGGGTCAATCTGCCTGATGGACCCCAGATCTGGATTCTCTCCAACCCACTGTCTGTTCGAGGCTGAGAGACCGGTTACGGGACGTGTGCCTGAGTCTGCAAGGCAACTGCTGTTGCTGTGGCGTACGTGCGGCAGTGGGAGATTGTGATCAGAATCTCACCGATGCCGCGCTTGGTGGCGAATTCCTTCGCTCCACCGCTGAGAATGATTCTCGGTTGACCGCTTTTCGTGTTGGCAACTTCAATGTCCTGCCAACCGACGCCTCGCGTGAAGCCCGTGCCGAGCGTTTTCATCACCGCTTCCTTCGCTGCCCAGCGACCGGCGTAGTGCTGCATCGACTCCTTCCGCTGCTGGCAGTAGCGAATCTCCACCTCGGTGTACACCCGCTGCAGGAATAACTCCCCATGCCGCTCGATCATCTGACCGATCCGCGTGATCTCGACGATGTCAGTTCCGAGTCCAATGATCATGTCTGCTCTTCGGTCACCACCGTGGGCGATCGCAATTGCCGTGAGACGAGAAAGGCACCGCAGACCGTCGCAAGAAGCACTTCGACTCCCCAAAACACGACCGGCCACGGTTGCTGCCATTCTCCCAACGGCTTGACCCGCAGTGCAAGGTAGTTGGCGAACGACGGTTCGTTGTCACGACGTTCCGCAGCGAGGGTGGCCGCCAGTTCCGGGTCCTGAGCAGCGGCGGCTTCGATGATGTTGCGGGCCATTGCCTGCTCGGGATCGGCCTTCGTCACCGCCATTTGTTCGGCTTGGAATTGTTGATGGCCACGGACTGCGATCAGACCGAGTCCTGTCGTCGTCAGCCCGACCGAGAGTATGATCGCAAGCACTCGTGCGAGACCGAACTCCTTTGCCGCCCAGACGACAATCCCGCCGACACACAGTCCATACGCAATTGAGAACAAGGCCAACTTGCGAAACGACGGGGGACTCCACGCCGCGAACGCCGTCAGCACCGCAACACCAGCGACAGCCGCTATCAGTGCAAATACAGGTTGTGAGGGGCGCGAGTCTTCCATCGAAGGTCCCATCAATGGACAACGGGCACTGCTCGAAGCCCACTTGCCTGACGTGCACGTTCGAGGACGTCGCCTGCCTTCGCTCGTGCCTTGGCAGCACCGGTTCGCAAGACGTCCTCGACCGTATCGAGGTCAGCGGCCAATTGCTCGCGTCGCTCGAAGGCGGTCGTGAAGTGCTCAATTGCGGCCTCGTAGAGTGTCTGTTTGGCTTCGCCGTAGCCCATGCCCCCCTCGCGATACCGCGATGCGAGAGCCGCCTGCTGATCGTCGTCAGCAAACAGCTTGTACAGCGTGAAGATGGAACAGGTTTCCGGGTCCTTGGGGTCTTCGACCGGGGTGGAGTCAGTCGTGATCTTCATGATGGTCTTTCGCAGCCGCTTGGGCGTGTCGAAGACCGGGATGGTATTGCCGTAGCTCTTAGACATCTTCTGACCATCCAGTCCCGGCACCTTGGCTGTCTGGTCGAGGACCCGTGCCTCGGGCAGCACGAAGACTTCCGCGTCGAAGATCCGGTTGAAACGCTGGGCAATGTCCCGAGTGACCTCGATGTGCTGCACCTGATCGAGCCCCACCGGCACCACATCGCTGTCATAGGCGAGGATGTCCGCCGCCATCAGCACCGGATAGGTGAACAGACCTGCGTCAGCCGGGAGACCGCGGTCCTTCTTGTCCTTGTAGGCGTGACACTTCTCCAGCAGATGCATCTGTGTAACGGTCATCAACAGCCACGTCAGCTCGGTCACCTCCGGCACGTCTGATTGCCGAAACAGAGTTGCTTGGTCGGGATCGAGTCCCAACGCCAACAGGTCCAGCGCCGCATCCTGCGTGTGTTCCGCGAGCTTGGCTGGCGTGAATGCCTCCTCGTTGACAGCTCGCACGGTGTCCGGACGGTCGATTGTTGTCAAAGCGTGATAGTCAGCGATGAAGTAGAACGACTGCTCGTTCCCTTGCAGGGCGATGTACTGCCGGATCGCACCAAAGTAGTTGCCCCAGTGGAAACGGCCGGTCGGTTGAATGCCTGAGAGGACTCTCATGATGGATGTGCAGCTATGTGACACGGTGAGGATTGCTGTCAGTCGAATAGAGATGCGGATTACGATCCGTCACGGAGCCACCTCGCGACAAGTTCCGCATGATCGGTAAATGTCAATTCTTCTTCCGTCCACTGCAATTGCAGGCAGATGGCAGGCATCTGAGAGACGAATGCGAGGTACCGCTTATAAATGGCAGTCCCTCCGGGAATGCTCTTTCTGCGAGAAGAGGTGGAGAGCCAGTTTCTGACGACCGTGATGGCCTTTCGCTCGTCGTTGTCATGCGATCGGATGTCTTGTCCTGCGATGTCCGACAGGAACTTTTGATACCGAAAAGGTTTACAATCCAGAATCAGACAGCTCTTTTGACGCTGTGGTCCGCTCCCGAAGCGACGGGCAGCGATGAACAATCCCAACTCGAACGGCATGTTGAATCGCGGGAGTCCAGTGGACTCATCAAGTCCTGTGCGAGAAATGTCGTGGATCCCGTATTTGCTTTCGGAGACAATCTTGAGGATCTTCTCGATACGGACCTGTGCTGAGTCATCCACCTCCAACGCACATCGGGGTCGAAAACCACAATCGAAGACGCAGAAGACAATCGCTTGAAAGATAGAATGGTATTCGTCATCGAAGGGGCAATTGATGAACACATCGTTGGCGTAACGGTGCGACGCCATCCGTTAACGCCCGTTTGCTGAGGTGGCATATTTCCGAGAGGCACCATTCGACCGTTCAGAGGTCTTTTCTCCAGACTTGACGGCAGCCACGGCCGCGGCGATCTGACTTGGTGTCCGCGTCCTATTCGGAGAGTCGGCGGGAAGCAGCACGATCCGTTTTGGTTTTCGGGATGGCATCGATCGATCTCTGGGGGATTATTCCGACAATTCAATCTCGCTGATCGACGTCACCCTGAGTTCAGAAAGAGCCGTCGGTAACTCGTCGACCAATCGCTCCGACACACTTGGATTATAGAAGTTCGCGGTGCCGATTTGAACGGCAGATGCGCCAGCGACGAGAAACTCCATCACATCGTCGATGGTCCCAATGCCACCGACACCAATGATGGGTACCTCGACACTTTGGGCGACTTGATAGACACATCGCAATGCGAGTGGCTTGATCGCCGGGCCGCTCAGTCCGCCGAGCTTGTTCCCCAGGATGGGACGACGCCGGCGCCAGTCGATCGCCATGCCAAGAAACGTGTTGATCAGCGAGACGGCATCCGCCCCGGCGTCCGCAGCGGCTTGAGCGATCGTGACGATGCTCGTGACATTGGGAGTGAGCTTGGCAATGATGGGGAGATCGCAAGCTCCACGGACCGACGAGACAACATCGGCGGCCATCTCCGGATTCGTGCCGAAGTCGACACCGCCGCTGACGTTTGGACAGGAGATGTTGAGTTCGAGGGCGGCTAAGCCTTCCATCTCACCAAGTCGTGAGGCCATCTGCACGAACTCATCGACATTCCTGCCGGCAATGTTCGCAATGACCGACGTTCCCAGGCTCGTCAAATAAGGGATGTGGGTCTCGATGAAGTAATCGATGCCATCGTTGTCGAGGCCGATCGAGTTGAGCATGCCTGAGGGCGTCTCGACCGTGCGTGGTGGCGGGTTGCCGCGTCGGGGCTCAGCGGTGATCGTCTTGGGGATGATGCCCCCCAGACGAGCGAAGTCGACATAGGCAGCCATCTCGCGGGCATAACCGAACGTGCCAGAGGCCACGAGAATCGGGTTCGCGAGTTGCAGTCGATTGAGTTGAACGGTGAGTTGCGTCATCGAGAGTCCATCATGTTCGACCACGCGGCCATCGACGACCGCGGAGCTGCCATGATGGTGAGCAACTCAGCACAGTTCAAGGGGCGCGAGAATCAACATCGCACCCTCAATGAGATTGGGCAGAGACTGAAGTTCTGCCGGGTGACGACCGTGATGGTTGTCGCACAGACGGACCCTCAGATCACACCGCCGTGGGTTCGGTAGGGAGTCTCGAAGTCAGGCTGATCGAGGAACCAGATCCGCTCCCAGATCTCTGGGATGTGCCGGTAGTTCTCCGAAGCATAGATCAATTGCCGAACCCTGCGATCGGGCGACGCGCTCCAGATGGGCACAATGCACCCAACCTGGACACTGCAAACGGCAATCATCAGTCCCGCAAAGACGAGTCTTCTCATCGTCTTCCTCCGTGAAGTCCATGACGGAATAGAGGCATCACCCACATCAGTGAGTGATGTGACTCCTATCCGAAGACAGTTTCATAGGTTGTGTCGATCAGGAGAATGACTAACGGGCGTCAGCCATCCGAATTTCGAGGTGAGTCGCATAACGTCGGTTCACGGAAGGATGCGGGAGTCCCTTCTGCTCGCCGGTGCCGAATGGCAGTCGATGTTCTCAATCAGTTGGGTGAGTGGTTGCTTGTCACATGTGATTGTGCTTCAGCTGCAGGAACAGGTGGCGATACCGCGGCATGTGCCGAGGGCGTCATTGGCTGACTTCCTGCAACATATTCAGCCGGTTGTGGTTGTGACTCACGTTGAAGCCGGGCGGCTTCCTCGCGGTCGAGTTGCAGGACCTTTTCCTCCATCTCTTTCCCGGGCTTGAAAGTCACGACAAACTTCTCAGCGACGTCCACTCGTTCCCCGGTCCGCGGGTTACGAGCTTTGCGGGCAGCGCGTTTCTTCACTTCAAACACACCGAAGTTCCGCAATTCGATCCGACGTTCCTCAACGAGAGTCTCGATGATCGCGTCGAACGTCTTTTGGACGATCTCCTTAGTCTTCAGTTGAGTTAAACCGATCTCTTCCGAGATTTGCTTGACGATTTCTTTTTTGGTCACGACACGCGTCTCCTGCGGAAATCGGGCCCGATCAAACCCTTGACCGGACGCCGTGCGGCATTCGTGCGAATGACTCAACTGTAATTCCATCATCGGTTTACTGTCAAGGTGATTCGCAAACTGCCCTGTTTTGCAGGTGGAGATGTCGTTCCTTCGGTTGACAGATGCATGTCGCGACCAGCTTAGACTCCAGTAGCAATGCATCTGTCGTAAGTGGTCACTGGAATAAGTGTTATGGGTAAAGGCTTGAAAAGAGGGCATTACACCCGATATGGCAGCCTTCTGTCATGTCATCGACCGGTCGACAGCGTCAACTTCAGAAGAATCCGCAAAGTTGGACCAGTTTTCCTGATCGAACCAGAAGACTCTTCAAACATCGATCTCTGCAGCAAGCTTCTCGATGACTTCCAAAGGCACCAGATCGCCGCAACCTGTACCTGGGCATTCACTTTCCGTCTGACGCCATGTCTCTTCGGACTCCAGGTTCGACCGCCAGAAGGGCCAGTTGCGGCATTGCCTGGGGCGAGCCGCATAGACACGGCAGCGGCGTGTCTTTGGGTCAAAGAACGTGCAGTCGCCGTTGGCGTACTCGGTCAGCGACAATCGTCCTCGTGCCTGACGAGTGTGAAGAAGTCGTATCTCGCCGTTCGAAACCCCCAGGCATTCAGCAATTTGCTGAATCTCGTTCTCATCAACCCACACATAGCCCGGCTGACCAGTGCAGCAGTTGCCACACTGGGTGCACTCGAACTTCAATCCGGCTGTATACCAAGGATTCTCAGGCGGGGGTGACTCTGCCGGTTGATTCGGTCCTTTGTCAGGCATGGTCTCGGAGAGTCAAGAGTCGGAGTACGGAAACACAAATTCTCAGGTTACCTCAAATCGCATCAGCCTGTTTGTCAGTAACACGTTCGGGAAAATCGTCTTTTCAGGCAAGTCCTGCACTCGCAGCTTTTTCCGGTACAATTGCACTGACCGATGGTTCAATCACTGATTCGCGAACTTTCGGCCAACTTTGCCGGTCTCCAATGGCGTTTGGTCCTCCTTCTAACCGAACATGGAAGCACGGAAACAATTTCGCACGACGCTAACAAGGATACGGCCATGCTCGTTCTCAGTCGCAAGCAGGACGAAAAGATTATCATCGGAGATAATATCACGCTCATGGTCGTTTCGATCCAGGGCGACAAGGTGCGTCTGGGCATTGAAGCTCCCAAGGAAGTCACGATTCACCGCGAAGAGGTGTATCGCGCCATCCAGGAAGAGCGAAGTCGGCATTCGACTGATGCACCTTCATCGTAGTCGGACGGCATGATCGCGGGTCAAGGCGGGCACTGGGCCAAGACGAGTACTTAGCGGGCACTCACCTGCGTCGACGTCGGCAGACGCTCGGCCAGTTTCTCCACGATGAGCCTGCCAATATTGAGTGATGCTGTCGCAGCCGGCGACGGTGCATTGCCCACGTTGATGACTCGCTCGGACTGCTGGACCACGAAGTCATCCAGCAGTTGACCATCCGGGCCGAGTGCCATCGCTCGCACGCCAGCCGGTGCAGGTGACAGGTCTTCCGCTTTGATCTCGGGGACGAGTCGCTGCAAGGCCCGTACAAACGCCTGCTTGCTGAACGATCGCCACATCTCTCCGGCTCCGGTTCGCCAGTGTTTCGCAGCCATCTTCAAGAAGCCGCCGTAGGTCAGTGCTTCAGTCAGGTCTCGCAAGTTGAAGTCCGACTTGCCGTATCCCTCACGAGCGAACGCCAGGACAGCGTTCGGGCCGCACTCAACACCGCCCTGAATCATCCGTGTGAAGTGCACACCCAGAAATGGAAAGCTCGGATCCGGAACCGGGTAGATCAAGTTTCGGCACAGGTGCTGCGACTCTTCCCGGATATCGAAATACTCACCCCGAAACGGTACGATCTTCGCCGCCGGTCGTTCTCCAGTGAGTTGTGTCACCCGGTCTGCCTGCAGCCCCGCACAGGTGATGACGTACTTGGCGGTGACATCGCCCGCCGTGCTCTTGACGACCACTTCGTCGGTCTGCACGCGGCAGTCGACCACGCGGGCATTCAGCTTGATCTCTCCGCCCCTTTCACGAATCCGGTCGCCCATTCGTTCTGAGACCTGCCGATAATCAAGGATGCCGGCCTCAGGCACATGAATCGCCTTGATGCCGGCGGTGTGCGGCTCCAGTTCGTCGAGTCGTTCCTTGCCGATGATCTGACATTTGATGCCGTTGGCCTGTCCCCGCTCGAAGATCGTCTGCATGGCGGGCAGCTCGCTCTCGTCAATCGCGACGATGACTTTGCCACAGACGTCAATTGCGATGCCTTCCTCTTCACAGAACTTCATCATCGCGAATTTGCCGTCACGACAGTTCACAGCTCGCAACGATCCGGGTTTGTAGTAGATCCCCGAATGCAAGACTCCCGAGTTATGTCCTGTTTGATGCTCCGCGAGCCGCGCCTCCTTCTCCAGCACGACGATCTTGAGGTCGGGAAAGCGTTCTCCCAGACGATACGCAGTCGCTAACCCGACGATACCGCCACCAACAATCGCCACATCTGCATGACTCATCAAGAACCTCGGGGGGAATGTCGAATGTCGAAATCAGAATGACGAAAGAAATCTAAAGTACGAACTCGAAATTGCTCTTCCAGGGTGTTCAATGATGAAGGACGCGAATCGTTGCTCGAGAACCATCTCGCGATTCGGACATTCGGCATTCGGTCTTCCTTCGTCATTCTGGTTTCGACATTCGAGTTTTTGCCAAGTCACCATCAACGACGCAGAGTACACCTCATCCAAGCGATGCTTCAACGCATTTCAGGATGTCAATCGGCTCTGCCATCCGACCGGGTCCAAAGGCACCACAACTCAGCCATCCGCTGCCGGGGTCGATGATCTCCCAGCCGTCCTCACGCAGTTGTTCGATGTTGCGTTGAACTGGCGACTTAGACCACATCTCGTTATTCATGGCCGGTGCGACGAGGCGAGGACAAGTGACAGACAATGCCAGCGCACTCACAAGATCATCTGCTCGACCCGATGCGAGCTTGGCCAGCATGTCAGCCGTCGCCGGAGCGACGACGAACACATCAGCGAGTCTCGCGAGGCCAATATGTTCGCCGATGAAATGTTCTTGCGGATCAAACATGCCCGTGGGCGCGCGACGCCCGGTGAGGGCTTCAAACGTTGTCACGCCGATAAACTTTGTTGCCGCCGGCGAGAGGACCGCGGTGACTTTCGCACCCGCCTGCACCAGCTTGCTCGTGAGGTCGGCCGCCTTGTAGGCAGCGATGCCTCCTGAGACGCCCAGCAGCACCTCGCGATCCTTCATCAGATGTCATCCATCGATGGTCCGCCGTCCAACTCGCCCTCAACGTCAGGCACGTCGTCCAACGCCATCACAACGTTGTCCGATTGATCGAGGAAGATCTTGTCAGTCATGATCTCCTCAATCACGGTGTGCATGCCCGGCTTGCCGACGACGTCGACCAGTGGACGCGCGCCACGGTTGAGTTGGACCAATCGTTTCTGAATGAGCGTCGACAGTTTGAACCGTCCGCCCACTCTCCTGACGATCTGTTCTTCCTTCAGTTCTTCCAGCATCAGTTGATACCTCTTACCTGCATGTGGATTTCCCGCTGGAGTCGAGCCTCAAGGTGGACCACGGGTGAGATTTTTTTCTGTAGCTGAACTCGCAAGAGTTCAGTAATCCAGCGGAATTGGATGCAACTGAATTCTTGCGAATTCAGCTACGCCGGTCCTGATGATTCTGTTCGACAGATTCTAGAATCTGGCAGATTTCCTGCACGGCATCGTCCAGCGATTCGTTGACGACCCGGTAACGATAGCGATCTGCGAATGTAAGCTCTTGTTCGGCTGTCTGCAACCGACGCTGAATCACCGCCTCGTCTTCCGTCCCCCGGTCGCGCAGTCGTCGTTCGTACACATCCGGTGGGGACGACAGGAAGATCGACACCGCAGCGGGGTATCGCTGCATGACATTCAGCGCCCCCTCAACATCAATTTCCAGCAGCGACCAGCCGCCCGCATCCTGAGCCCGCTGGACCTCTGAGATCAGCGTACCATACCAGAATCCGCTCTTGTGGACCTCTGCACACTCCAGGAACTCCCCTGCCTGCCGTTTCGTTTGAAAGTCGTCATTTGACAGGAAGTAGTAGTCCTGTCCGTCGATCTCGCCGACTCTCGCAGGCCGCGTCGTTGCTGAGACCGATTTCATCAGGGTCACAGGCGACTCGACCAGCAGCTGGGAAACGACAGTCGTCTTCCCAGTCCCGCTCGGTCCGGACAGGACAACGACCGGGACGCTGGGAGCAGGGGTTGAGGAAGACGGGGCGGACATGGACGGTCAAATGCGGAAGTCGGAATGGGGAATGCGGGAAGGGAAAGGGGTCAGGCACCATTTCGTCTGGTGTTTAGTGGTCTGTCAGTCATGGAATTGTGAGTTTGTGCACCAGCCGCGCCCGTCAGGAAGCGGATTGGGATTAGACAAAGTTCCGCTTCCATAAGGGCGCCGCTAGT
>JAJDEJ010000234.1 GCA_029259815.1 Planctomycetaceae bacterium
TTCGTGGAGACGCTGCTGAGCGTGATTGAAACCTGCCGCCAACAGCACCGCGACGTGTTCGCCTTCGTGACCGACTCGCTCCAACACCACCTCGCCCATCAACCACCCCCATCACTACTGACCGGGCTGTGAACGGTTACACCACTGGGTTGAGTTGTCGGGCCATGTTGATGTAGCGATCAGTCGTGTCAGGTCTGCGGTGACGCATGAGTTTCGCCGAGGCGTGTTGCGACAGGGCGCGCAACGAGATACATTGTTTCTTTGAGGAGTGGCCCTCTTTGTGCACAGGTGATGACAATGCTCAACATCCCTGGACCACGTTCGCGTTTTTGCGACGGCATGTCCCGCCGGAGTTGGTTGCGAATCGGCGGGTTGGGCTTGGGCGGATTGGGACTCCCGGAGATCCTGCGAGCCGAAGCTTCCGCCCCTCGATCCGAATCAAAGCGGACGGCCAAGGGCATCATCATGGTGTTGCTCCCGGGTGGGCCATCGCACCTCGACATGTACGACCTCAAGCCGGATGCACCGCTGGAGATTCGCGGCGAGTTCCAGCCAATTTCGACAAAGGTGCCGGGGATCGACATTTGCGAGTTGATGCCCCGGCTGGCGGGCATGACCGATAAGCTGACGCTCGTCCGTTCACTGACTGGTTTCCTCGACGATCATAACACACATTGGTGCACGACTGGTTGGGAGTCCCATCCACCAATGCCCGCTTCACCCATCGTTGCGGGTTATCCGCCCGGCGATTGGCCAACGATTGGAGCGGTGCTTTCCCGTCAATTCGGTTCACGAGTCCCCGGCATTCCACCGTCGATCGATTTGTGCCCAATGGATCCGGATGCCAGATTCATCCTCCGCACGCCACCAGGCCAACCCGGATATCTCGGTTCGGCTCACGCGGGATTCGAGGTTGATGCGGTGGACCGACAGAACATCACTCTCAACAACGTCAGCCTTCGCCGGCTCGGCGACCGACAGGCATTGTTGTCGAGCTTTGATCAATTTCGACGGCAGGTCGATCGCAGTGGTTTCAACGACGGTATGGATGAGTTTCACCGACAGGCATTCGATGTCCTCACTTCCTCGCGCTTGGCGGACGCACTCGACCTCAGCCGAGCAGAGGGTCCGCTGCGCAGTCGTTACGGATTAGACCGCGAGTATCCCGAGGAACGCGAAGGGAAGACTCTGCTTGACCAGTTTCTGCTTGCCAAACGAGTAATCGAAGCGGGCGCTCGTTGCGTCACGCTCGCCTTCAGCCGTTGGCCCTTCGGACGGATGCTCCAGGGAGACTACAACTGGGATTGGCATAAGGATGCATTTTCTGAAGCCCGTGGAACCTTGCCATTGTTTGATCTCGGACTGTCCGCCCTCATCCGCGACCTTGATGAATGCGGACTTCTCGATGACATCGCGGTCGTTGCCTGGGGCGAATTCGGTCGCACACCGAAGATCAATGCAAACGCTGGACGTGACCATTGGGCCAAGGTTGGCGGTGCGCTACTGGCGGGTGGCGGGTTCAACTGTGGACAGGTCATTGGCTCCACAACTCGGTGGGGTGAAGAGCCGCTGAAGCGGCCGGTGCATTTCCGTGACGTGTTTGCCACGCTCTACGAGAGGCTGGGCATCGATGTCGCTACGACCCAGTTGACCGACCTCTCCGGACGTCCTCAGTACCTCGTTGGTGAACATCAACCGCTCGTGGAATTGACTGGTTAGGACTGACTCATCAACCATTGGCAGTCTATACGAATTGCCTTGCGGCTCTCAGGAGATGCACGGCACTCCGCTGTATTCAGTTGGAACAGACGTCGTTACGTGACGACCGAGTCCCCTGAACCGACGACATGGAGAACGACCGGCGTGTGCTGGCCAATCAGGAGGGGCGCGTCAACTCCACGACGGGCGGGTTGGAATTAACGGAGCAAGCAGATGTGCAACACGAATCAGATCACACGCCGCGACTGGCTGTCCGGTGCTGCAGGGGCAGTCGTGGGAAGTTTTGGGGTGCAGCAGACGGCTGTAGCCCGTTTCGCGCCCACTGAACCGAAGTCGGTTGCGGCCATCATCACCGCGTACGAAAGTGGACTTCATGCCGATGTGCTCGTGGGGAAAATCCTGGAGGGCTGGGAGCAGGACGGCGGCCCGGGACCGGCGTTGACGCTTGCATCGATGTATGTCGAGCAGTTCAGCGATCGTGATCTCGCGCGTTCGATGGCAAAGAAGTACGACGTGCCGATCTTTGAAACCATCGAACAGGCCGTCACTGTCGGCGGCGACCACATCCCGGTGGATGGCGTGATCAGCATCGGCGAACATGGTGACTATCCGTGGAACGACAAGGAACAGCATCTCTACCCCCGCCGCCGCTTCTTCAAAGGCATTACGGATACGTTCGAGAAACATGGGCGGGTCGTTCCCGTCTTCAACGACAAACATCTGGGTCCGGTCTGGTCGGACGCAATTTGGATGTACGAACGGGCCCAGGAATTGAAGATTCCGCTCATGGCGGGTTCATCCATGACCGTCGGCTATCGCGCTCCCAAGATTACCGTTCCGCTGAACTGCGAAATCGAAGCGGTGGTGGCGATCGGGTATTCGGGTCTCGACATCTACGGCAGTCACACGCTGGAATTCCTTCAATGCCACGTCGAACGGCGCCACGGTGCCGAGACCGGTGTGAAGTGGGTGCAATTTCTGCAGGGGGACGCGATGTGGAACGTTCTCGACCAGGGGGTCGTTCGGCAGGACGTCTTCGACGCCGCACTCGACGCCGTTCCGCATCGGGAGGGCGACGTGCGTCAGAGCAACCAATCGGCGTTATTCTTGTTCCAGTACAACGACGGGCTGTTGGGCGCGGTCTTTATGCTGCCGGATTTTTCCTCAGGGACCTCTGTCGCGCTGCAACTCAACGGCCATGACGGCGTGTTGGCAACCCGCTTCGACGAACAGCGTGAACCACGGCATCCGCACTTCGCCTGGCTCCTGAAGGGGATCGAGGGGATGGTGCACACGGGACGCCCGAGTTACCCTGTCGAGCGGACGCTGCTGACCAGCGGAATCCTGGACCGGGCGTTGACCTCGCGAGTTCAAGATCACGAAAAACTGATGACTCCTGAACTCGCAATTTCGTACCAACCGGTCGACTACCCCTATGCCCCGCTGCCGGATTTGGGCTCCGACCCGTCACGGTCGTGAAGGGCACGTCGGCCGATGCGTCGGCGCGGGCAGGGGCGACGCACTTCGGCAGCTTCTGTGGCTCGCGCAGCATCTTGAAGCGGGGCACCTTGTCGATATACTCCAAGTCAACTGATATCCCGTATGGTGAAAAAACTCGGTCGAGCAGGAAAATGAGCGACTGTCTTCAGTTCGGTGATTGTGAACTACCGATTCTTACACCAGTGAAACATGTTCCCCTGCTCAGGCCGCGTTGCGATGATGGTACCTCAGCAGTCCGCCCAGCTGCTCACGACTCTCAATCTTGCCGGCCACGGCTCTGACTTCAGGACCAGGCTCGATTAGTTCGTTGCCCACGCCTTGATGATTCCGCTCCGCATGGTAGTGCTCGACATAAGCCGCGATGGCACGCCGGAGCGATCCCTCACTGAAGAAGATCATGCGTTCCAAGGCTTCCGCTTTCAGGCTTCTGAAAAACCGCTCGACGGACGCATTCAAACTGGGACTGCGGGGTGGTAGCCGCAGGGGAGGACTGTCGGCCTCCTTCAGGGTCTGTCGGAATGCGGGACAGAACTTCCCGTCGCGATCCATCAGCACATACTGTTTCCCGAGTAAAAAGCCGTCCTCGGCATCGGTGAGATTCCTGGCGATCTGCTGCATCCAATGTTCATCTGGATGCGGTGTGCAGCCCGCGAAGTCAACACGTCGCGTCTTCAGTTCCATCACGAAGAGCAGGGAATACGTAACCAGGCCTCCCTTGGTCCAGACCTCCATCGTCGTGAAGTCGATGGCTGCCAGGACGTCCCAGTGGTCTTTGAGGAACGTGCTCCAGGATCCGGTCCGTTGCCGATCCGGGGCCGGCTCGAAACCATGAGCTTTGAGGACATTACCGACTGTCGTGTCGGAGATCTGGTAGCCGACGTTGGACAGGGCGCCTTGCATGCGGTCGTAGCCCCAGGTCGAGTTCTCTCTGGCGAATCGCAAGATGAAGTCCACGATGACCTGGCGGATGCGTGGTCGACCCAGGGATATTCGCTGCTCGCTGTCGTCCCATTTCCCCGCCACCAGTTCCTGGTGCCAGCGGAGGATCGTGTCGGGGGGTGACGATCGTCGTCACCTCTCGGAGCGTCTTCCGACCGAGCGCCTTCCCTTTCACCGCAAGAGTGCGGCGCTGGTCATCGGTCAGCAGGATTCGTTTCCTGCCCAGTTTCTGGAGCAGCGCCTCCATCTGGTCGTTCTGGAACTCGATGATCTGCCGTTGCTGCTCATGCACCCAGCTGGAGAGGGCCGCCAGCGCAAGGTGCCAGGGCTTGAGGATCATGGTCATGGGCTCCGCTGATGCACGAACGGGACATTGACCAGCATCCAGTCGCCCGCAATGAAAATCAAGCGTCAGAGATTCGAGACATTCACTAGCGATCACTCGAGTACAGAACCACGTTTCCAGGTCGGCTGACTTTTTTGACCCTTCGGGATCAGTTTTTCAATGGCAGACCAAGCACACCCTTCGGGATGAGTTTTTGACCATACGAGGTCGCCTATGTTCTTTGACCATACGACGTTCCTGATCAACCGTTCGACACCACCGGTCGACCGCGCCAGACGACTTTGCCTCGCCAATGCAGGATGAGTGATCGAATCATGATCGAGCTGATGATGGCGACAGCTGCTGGACGTAGAAATGCGAAAGCGGGTGGGCTGTGCATTTTGACCCTGAGCCAGAAATCGCTTCCGAAGATTAGAATGAGATTCGCGATGGACAGGCCGAGATTGAGTTTGTTCGTTGCCATGAACGATAGAACAAATACGATGATTGGAAAGTAGTTTGCGACCAGCATGAACGTCAGGACCAGTCCCGCCTTGATCAAGTCACCATGCACGGCAGCGCCGAGGTTCTTCGACAGGCCGTCCCAGATTTCACTCAATCCGTGATACATACGGACTGAAACCAACCGGTCACCATTGAACACTCGTTGTCGAAATCCTGCGTGAACAGTACGTTCGGCTAACGTGATGTCGTCGATGACCTGGTCGAGCAATGCAGCATGTCCACCGATGTGTTGATACGCTTCTCGCCGAATCATCATGAATGCGCCATTGCCCATGCCTCGTCGAGGCTTCTTATCTCGATTGATGCTCCATATCGCCACGCCAAAAATCATGATGTACACATAGGTTGGAATGAGCAGCTTCTCGGGAAAACTTTCCATGCGCATTCGCGGCAGGAACACGACGAGATCAGCATCCGTCCGCAAGGCTTCCCGCATCGCTGACGACAGTGCGTGCGTGTCGTAGCAGATATCGGCGTCGGAAAAGCAGAGGTAGTCGCCCTCAGCGACACTCTGCGCACTGTTGAGGGCCCAGCACTTTCCCATTTTCCCCGGAGGCGGTTCCGTGCCTTCAAGGACACGCAGGTTGGGATCTTCCGTGAATTGAGAAAGGACATCAGCCGTGTCGTCATCAGACCGATCATCGATGACAATCACTTCATAGTTCGGGTAATCCTGATTCAAGAAATGGGGAAGCGTCTCGCGCAGCGCATTGGCTTCGTTTCTGGCGGGAATGCACAGAGAGATCCTGGGCGGTCGAGGGTCCTTGTCGGTCCAGGCCATTTCCGTTGGATTTGTGATCCAATGGTTGTTGAGTACTCCCGTCGACACCCTGACGAGCCAGAATGCGAGGGTGAAGACCAAAAGCCATGTTGTGATGGTAATCATTTCAATGAATAGACCTGAATCAGACGGTTAGCTCACTCGTCAAATCCGACTTAATGGATGAACGAGGCAAATCGAGATAGTCCGTTAACAGCACCGTTCTCCATCCTAGTGCGGCAGTCTCGTTCAATAAGCGATTGAGTAGCCGGGCGGTTCGCCGTCCGCCTCTACCACCATCATGCATGAGGACCACATGGCCGTGCGTGGGAGTCTTTTGAAGAATCCTCATCAGACGGTGCAACTTTGTCGGGAGGGAGAAACTCATGTAGTCGAGGCTGTCGACTGTCCAACGAACGTTGATGATTGCCGGTGGACCTTCGGCTGGTGGCTGCCAATGTTGATTGTATCCATAGGGATAGCGAATCACGCGATGCAATAGGGGAGCCCCCGCCACGCGTTGGAGGCATCGATCCACTTCCTGAAAACCTGAGAATCCCTCGGCAGAAGATTCGGGTTCGTGCTTCCAGCCGTGATAACAAATGGCATGACCGTCACGTTGAGCCTGCACGGCCAATTGGGGATGTTGACAAGTTGCAGCACCCAACAAAAAAAACGCGGCCTTGGCGTGATGGCGGTGCAAGATTTCCAGAACGGCGGGCGTTCCTTCCGGATGTGGTCCATCGTCAAACGTCAGCGCCATGGTCCGATCTGGCAGCAGTTGGGACCAGTACTGCGCACTGTCGACGGGAACTGCGTGTCGCGTCGTGAGACTGTCCGAGGGAAGGCTGGAAGGAGCACGCCGAGCCTCTCTTCGATTCCTCGTCGCCACCTTCAGATACTTCGGCAAGTACCGCAATACCACGTCTGTGTGTAATGAACCATCTTGCATGGGATTCAAGAAGCCATGCGGCATCATCCATGACATGCGTTGCATCAGGTATCGATACGTACGGAGTTGCATCCGAAAATCGGACATATGGTGGATCTTGTGCTGATCACGATTCGCCTCACGGATTTCAGGCATGAGTTATCGCCTTTCGATCTCGTCAACCATCGATCGTGACACTCGATTTGCGCAAGACAATCTGCAAAGCAATGACGACCTTCATCATGCATACGGTTCCGATTGAAGGATCACATCCGGGAGTTCCGGTGAGACGGACTCTCTCGTGATGAATCCCGGCAGTTCATAGTTTGGATCGGGGTAGGAGTAAAATCCCCTTCCACTCTTTTCACCATCAAGACCTTGATCCAGGTAGTGCTTTAGAAACTCGGCGTTCTTCCGTAACTGTGGATCTTTGAACACATCCGCCCAGTAATGCAGGATTTGATACGAAGTCTGCAGGCCGACTTGATCGATGAGGCCGAATGGACCTTTGTCCGTTTTCAAGACTGCCATGAATGCCCGATCAATATCTTCAACCTCCACCACCTCATTCGCCGCGAGTGTAAGGGCGACTCGATTGAGGCTCATCAACATGGCGTTGACGACATAGCCGTAGCTCTGCTTCTTCATGATGATCGGAATTTGTCCGATACTTGTTGCAAAGTCTTCCAGAATCCGAACCGTGGATTCGTCAGTCCCCGGATGGGGCATAATGTCCGCGACGTTCGTATCCCAGAGGTTGCCGTGGAAGTGAAGCGCAGCGAACTGTGACGGGCGTCCTGTGTCTGCGGCCAGCATCGAAGGCAGAAACATCGACGTGTTTGTGACGAAGATCGTGTGCGGCGGGCACCGTTGATGAAAATCTGCGAACACTTCCTTCTTGAGTTCGAGTTGTTCAGGAACCGATTCGCACAGCAAATCGGCATCGGCTGCTTCTGTGACATCAAGAGTGGGTAAGACTCGCTCGAATGCCGAACGGGCCTCGCCGACTTGCAGTTGACCGCTGCTCGCCATCTCGTTGGCACAGTCCTCCATTTGATCCAGCGCTTCTTGCAACGCAGCATCGGATGTGTCGTACAATCGCACCGTGTATCCATAAATGGCACACTGCCAGGCGATCCGCCATCCTTGCGTCCCGGCCCCGATGACTGAGACAAGTCTAATCGCCCATGCGTCGGGATCTAACGATAAGCCATTCGTTTCCGTGATGTATTCCTCGTCGTACACGGAATCCGAACATTCGGCGATGACAAAAGAACCAGTGTAAACTCCATCGTCCCAAGTCTGCGCGACGTATTGCTGATTCGTCGGAAGATGCTGAATCAGTAACCGCCCCTCTGAGTCTGCTTCGATCGCTACGAGGTCATTCGGACGACCGTCCAAGCCGATTCCGAGGGATTTGCCAACCGACTCTTTCGCACACCAAAGGCGCAATAACGACTGACTTTCTTCCTGGACACCCGCCATGGAGGCCATGAGACCGAATTCTTCCGGCGATGTGATGAATGTTTTTGCTGCTGTGTCGATCTCTCGATCAGCGGGCTCGACGTCAATGCCAACCGGCATGTGCGACACCGCTGCGAAAGAGCGATCCTGAACATGGGAGATGCTGATGAAAGGAACTCCCGGTCGGTCCTCCAGGAGTTGCACATACGGACATCCCTGCTCATCGTTCAAGATCGCGAATGACAACGGATGCATTTGCTCAATGTCGAAGTGCTGCCGCATCCACATGCGAACGGCGTCCTTTGCAGCGAGCCGTCCATACAGCCACTCCCATTTCTTCCGAGGAGAGTCCAGCGTATTGAACAGATCAATTTCGGGATGCGTCAGACAGAGTCTGCAAATCCAATCGAGATTACCGCCCGGAATCACTGTTCGCCCCACTGAGGCCACGACCATATCGTTGGGCTGACCGGGCCACTGTTGTGCTTCGGACAGATAGACGGCATCCGGTCGTCGCTGGGCTTCGATCCCTCGGATCGTCCAATCGAAAACCCAGAGACTGAATCCCTGGAACCGCATCCAGACGTTGCCGTGTCCGTCCTGCACCTCGACATCGAAAACAAACGTTCGAGACGTTGCGTCACCTTTGGTCGCTTCGATCCGGAAGGGGACTTGCGTTCCCGGCGCGGGCGTCGGTCCATAGAGCTCGAACTTGCGAAATCCCATCGGCAGCGAGTACTTGCCGTACCCTCTCGCCCACAAAGCGATGACTTGTGCCACGCCATCCAATGTCGCTGGATCCAGAAGTAAGTTTGGCTCCGGATCATCAGCAAACCAGTCATCGACCGGCAGCACTTCCAGCAGGCCATCCCCGCCATGAGCACCCGTTTCAAGCGTTGCGGTCAAGCATTGGAGCCGCGGTCCATGAAACGTGTGTTGATCACGGTAGAACTCCTCGGAACTAAACGGCCATGTCCGTTCGCCGTCACGGGGTGAGAAGTTCAACGGCAGCGTTTCTTGATAGGCCGTGCCCAGCAACACGGTTGCCATCGCGTTCACCTCGCCGTTGGAAGACAGCTCCGTACGGACCGCCACCACGTTTCGTTCCTCATCGACGGATTCCACATGAGCTTTAATCTGGATCGGGAGAGTTCGCTGATCCTGCAGTGCGACCCAGCGAAGAGCCCGCATCTGTTCAACGCCAATGATGCCGCACCCAGGGACCAAACAGGATGCAGCTTCGGACATCGCTTCAACCATTGCAGCCATCGGCAATAGTGGAAGACATTCCTCCAACGGCTTGTAATCGGTGACCTGAATAAACACATGATCGTGCAGGAAGAAGTCCCGGTCCAAATCGAGGACCCGTTCGACAAGGAGTTCTTTCTGGTCGATGAAATGCGACACGTTGCCCAACAACGGAAAACCATGATCGAGCAAGGACTCGCAGTCAGATTCTTCAGCAGCGTCATTAATCAACTCCACACCAGCACCGACGTTGCTCACGGATGGTTCGCCCGGCGCCGGCCTGCTGCTCGAATCTTGGCCCTGATCTGAATCACCAGGAGACGCAGCGTCCGACATCACCATTTGCGCGGCCTCATCTGAATTCTCTTGCCTGGGTGAGATATCAGCCTCTTCGACTGCATCGTGGATGCCATCGTTCCCGGACTGCGGCGTGGACGCAGCCATTCGGTTTTCGGCATTCAGCATCCGACGGCCTTCGTGAAACACAGTCTCACCGAATGGAAACAGATTCAATCGGAGCGGAAGCGGTAGACTCGTCCCATCCGTTGTCGAAGGCGAGGAGGTGTTAAGGTCGCTGCTTCGGTGTCGGTGCAATTGAGTCAAGTCGAAGTCAACGCCGGCAACAAACAATGATGCGCACATCCGGTTGACACCGGTGATGGCGTCAGTCTTCTCGGATGTCACCTCGATGACGTTCGCAGAGTCCTTCGGAACGGTCGCCTTCACCGTCGCATCCAGACCGCCATTACCTGTGTCGATAAAGACACGGACTCCGTCGTCGTACATGCGCTGGATTGTCTGCCAACACCGCACAGACCGGTTCAGCACGGAGATCGCCATCTCGCGGATCTCGTGCTCGTCGTCCAAAAACAGGCCGCCAGTTAAGGAGGAATACGTCGGAATCTGTGGGGCGTTCACCTCAAATGGACTTTGACTGCCCGTTTTCAGAACCGAACTGAGATAGTCGACTCCCTGTGTGTGAATGGGGGGGAATGGCAGCTTGTTCGCCACAACTCCCTGTTCACGAAGTCGACGAATGATCCGATCCAAGTCGTCGCTTGGCCCCCCCAGGATCTGCATTTTGGGAGCCACATGAAACGCAATCTGGACATCCATCTCCGAGGAGGTAGCAGCTGCAATTTGACTTTCGCTGGCGGTGACGAACGCCAACCGTCCGTTGCCGTGATAAGGCGGAGTCGACAGCACCGCGTTCCAAAGCACCTGCATGACCTCTGGAAAGTTGAAGATCCCCGATGCACAACCAGCAGCCAACTCCCCAGCACTCTGCCCCGCAACAACGTCGACGCGCACGCCGAGTGACCGCAACAGTGCCCAGCCGGCCCAGTCAGCAGACGCAATCGCGACCGGTCCGACATTGCGGGTGTACGCGGGACGCTCATCCGATCCAATCGCCATGTCGTCAACCAGCGCCGTGCCAACTCGCTTCTGCAACTCCAACTTCATGTCTTCGGTCAACGTACCCGGCGGGGAAAGCATGAGACTGGTCGGGACAGGATCGTCCGGATGTTCATCCCGCCGCTCGATGACGTCGAAGACTTTGCGCATCTCCGGAAAGAGCAGGCAGAGTTGCATTAAGTTTTCCGAATAATCGCCGACGACCCCCGGATACCCAATGCCAGGAAACACAGCGGCGACTCGTCCTTCGATTGCAGCTGCGTCCGAATAGTAGATTTCCCCACCCGTCTGAATTCGAAGAGAATCGTCTTCGAGTGTCTCCAGACAGGTCTCAAGTTTGGAACGCAGGTCTTCCGAGTCTGAGCAGACGAGTGCCAGTTTGATGGTCTGACGGCTGTCGACTGTTTCGAGCGATTGACGTGAAAGTTGGGCCAGGGAAGGATGATTCTCAACATTGAGCGTCGAAAGAACGTCTCGCAGGCAACTCTCAAGTCCTGCGAGAGAGTCGGCTGACATCGCAATCAGTTCGGTTGGGCGGCTGGTGAAGTCACGGAATGGCCTCGGCAAGACCGCCTGAGGAGATTGCTCCGGAACCTCCTCTAAGATGGTATGGACATTGATACCACCGAATCCGAATGCGTTAATGCCGGCCCGGCGTGGGCCTAGATGTGAGGGATGAATCCAGGAACGGGCGCGATCGTTGACATAAAACGTGCATCCGTTCAACTCCGGCGTCGGTTCGTCACAGTGCAGACTGGGGGGGAGGACCTTGTTCGAAACGGCCAGTGCAGTGCGGATCAGGGAGGCGATGCCCGCAGCGGTCATGGTATGGCCAATCATGGACTTCATTGAGCCCATGGCCCGCACGGGCGGAATCCCTTCCCGCTCTCCGTAGAACGACTTGAGCGTTTGAATTTCGACCGGGTCTCCGGCATGAGTTCCGGTCCCATGGGCTTCGAGATAGCCGATTGAGTCAGGATCGACTTGTGCGTCTCGATACGCGCGTTTCAACGCCAGGAGTTGCCCTTCGGATCGAGGTGTCAGGATCGCCGATCCGCGTCCGTCGCTGCTGCTGCCGACTCCTTTGATGATGGCATAAACACGATCACCATCGCGTTGTGCATCCGACAACCGCTTGAGGACGACAGCCCCGCCCCCTTCGCCAATCAGGATGCCGTCCGCGCGACGGTCAAAGGGGCGAGTGACTCCACTCGGAGCCAGGGCCCCTAACTGATGAAACACGTACCAGAACGTCGGTAATTGACACAGATGCACTCCGCACCCGACAGCAACATCGCACTGGTGAGCACGGAGACGAAGGACCGCATGTTCCACCGACAGCAGTGAGGAAGCGCAGGCCCCATCCACTGTGTAGGCGGCCCCCTGGAGGTTCAAGCGATTCGCTGCTCGACTGGCCACGAGGTTGGAGATTGCACTTGCGGTGCTATCCGGGCCTGCGACCGGAGCCATGCTTTGACGCATCGCCTCCGAGAATTCTGCAAAGTCCTTGTCGCTCATTTGCGGGAAGTACTGTCGGATAAACAGCAGCAGGTGAGGAAACAAGTCAACCCGGAGATACCCTTCCGACATTTTGTTGGTGAGGTAGCCGCCACGTCCAATGATGACATCGCAGTTCTCGCGCACGGGATGATCTTCCGGAATGCCAGCGTCCTGGAGCGCTGCATCGATCACGGCGATCGCAAAAAACTGGTCGGGATCGCCGTCAATGAGATTCTTGGGCAGGATCCCATATCGCAGTGGGTCAAAACGAAAGTCAGAGGGGAGAAACCCGCCTCGTGAGCATGAGAAATGGACCTCATCTAACGCCGGAGAGAACGGAGGGGCGAGATTCAAACCGCCATTGAGTCGGTCATCGGGAACGGGGCCGATGGAGTCGACTCCGTTGACGATGTTGCTCCAATACTCATCGATGTTGTGGGCACCGGGAAATACGCAGCTCATCCCGACGATCGCGATCTCTGTTTCATTCATCGCACGGCTCAATGTGGTTGGATCTCTGTTGGTATTGCGAAAAGTGTCCAGGTCCTTGCGATGATCAGACTCGTTGTCGATGGATAGTCAGACGCATGATTTATCCACCTTCATGCGTTCATTGCTGTCTTTAATTGATCTCGCTCTCCGGCAGCGATGAGAACTTCGGCTGCTTGACCTTTGCCAAGGCGAATTTCGTCAACGCACGCTTTCGCTCCAGCTGCCAAATTGATGACAGCAACATCGCGTGTCGCGTACAGCCGGAGCAACTCGTCCGTCACCATGCCGCCCTCCCAGGGCCCCCAATTGATCGCGACCACGCGCGCAGGCCATTGGGTATTCAGGTGATCTGCCAGTTTGTTCAAGTATTCGTTGGCCGCGGCGTAATCGACTTGGCCGGCTGTACCGAAGCGGGCAGTCACCGAAGAGAAGAAAAACAGGAAGTGGAGTGATTCAGGCTGCAAATGTTTCGCAAGCGTTCTGGCACTATCGACTTTTGTTGAGAACACGCTGGCAAACGACTCTGGTGTCTTATCTCGAATCCACTTGTCCTCGACGATGCCGGCTCCGTGGATCACACCGTCGATCCTGCCGAACCTGTCGTACAGATTGTCAATCAGGCGACCGAACTGTTCTCCGTCGCGGACATCAAGGGCGTGATACTCCACCTGGGAACCGGCTGACTCCATTGCCGCCACGTTATCTCGTATCTGTCTGTCCTTGATGATTCTCTTCAGCTGCGCCTCAATTTCTGCCGGTTTCATGTTCTCAGACGACTGATTCGCTCGCTCAATGAGATGATTGCGAAGACTCTGTGGGTCTCTATACGGGCGAGTCTCTTCGGGCTCCGCGCCCGGGAGTGGACTTCGTCCCACAAGAACGAGTCGCGACGAAGTTGACTGGGCGAGTTCTTTGGCAACGGCTGCAGTCACTCCACATGCGCCACCAGTGATCAGGACGACCGAGTCCTGATCGAGAGGCAAGGGAGCCAGATTATCGGCGAAACTGGTGAACTCTCCTTCAACAATCCACCGGCCCTTTTGATCGATTCCCACTTCCAAATGATGCTTGTCTATAAAGAACTCCCGAACCAAATGACCGCGACGTTCGTCGCTGCCGAGGTGAGGACTCAGGTCCACGTTCTTGACGCAGGTGTCTGTCAACTCTCGAGCCAGTGTCTTGAAGATCCCGCATGTACATCCTTGAACTGCGGGAAGAGGGTTCTTCGCCAAACATCCGAATCGCCCGTCGAGAGCAGTGACATTCATCAACCAGCCACCACCAACTGCTGCACTTTTGCGAAGGTCTTCGGAGAACTCTTTCACGACGTTCAGGGTTTTCAGAGCCAGTGACAAAGGCCCGACTCCGTCGACTCTCGTTTGGTCAACCGGGTCCTGAAGGCTCAGCAGGTTGATCAACCCGCCGATCTGCGGCACGCCTGATTGACTGAACCCGTCATGCAAGGCACGAAGTTCCTTCGGCGATGAAAAATCGACTCGGTATTGGTTCGGACCGAGTTGCCCACTGTCCTCCAGAGGAAGGAGGTAAATGACACAAAGCCCCTCAGCCTCCAGCTTTTCACCAAGACCCGGTGCGACACGCTCGACATCACCGATCAGAGCGACGGCGCATTGGCGGGGGAATTTTTTTTTTCGGCTTCCCCCACTGGTGCAGCCACTGGTGTCACTTCGTACCGTTGAAGTGGCGCTCCATCGTTTGACACTGGGTTTTCGCCATCACCCTGAGGGTCTGTCAGCGATTCTCCAGCCGGACTGGTGAAGTTTGATCGGCCCTGATCGTAAAGGTTCACAATGTCGTGAAGCGTCTTCAACTTGGCGAATTCGCTAAGGCTCTCTTCCTCGGCCCCGTCACCTCCGGGCATGTACTGGTGATACTCTGTCAATGAGCTGAAGATCTCCACGGTCTTGATCGAATCGATACCCAGGTCTGCTTCGAGCAACGCGTCCTCTTTCAACATCTCGATCGGATAGCCAGTCCGTTCACTCACAGCCTTGAGCAGGTCCTGGCGAAAATCTTCTGTGTGCGGCGGTGCATTCACGTCAGCCCCGCGACTGTTTGACACAGAAGGCTCCAAGGTCTCATTCACAGAATGGCCATTTCCGCCTGGCGACCCATTGCCGCTGATGGAGACGTGGGCTGGAGCCACTGTTGTTGCTTTCGGATTGACAATCGTCGGTGACACAGGAGTGACCGCTCGCGGGGCAGGGGCAGGAGTGATCGTTGGTCTGTTTGAGGCCCCTGTCGAAGCTGCACGGCCTGATTCAGAGGGAACGGGCGGATTGGCGGACAAACCGTTTCTGGACCGCGGAGAGATTGGTCTTGGCGAAACGCTCCGCCGACGAGATGGTAACGGACGTTCCGGCAACGTGTGTGAGGGAATCGACTCAAGACCATCGCCAGTTGCGAGGGAAGTCAACGCAATTCGCTCGTGCATATCCAGAAACCGCTCGTTGGTCTCCAGTTGCCGCTCTTGCAGATCAAGCCAACGCGACATCAATTGGTTTGATTCGCTGAGGATCGTGCATTGCGGGCCAACCACTGAACCATTGTGTCCAATACCTTCATGTTGTAGTGATGTTGTCACGGGAGGGCTCTTGGGGCTGAAACTTGTTGGCGAAGGAGGAGTTGAATCGTGACGCGAAGCTGTCCGAGGCTTCCGGGGAGCCGTTGCTTGAGGAAGGGTTCGGGCAGGGGACGAGACGACGGTGCTGTGTGCATCGTCGCTCCGCCCGCCATGCCCGTTCCCCACAACCAGTTCCTTGTGGATCTGCTTTGCCGGCGACGGCTGAGGCACCGTCGAGAGCAATAATTGAGATTGAGGTGGTTCAGTCTGCTGAACTGTTTTTGGGATAAGCGGCTTCGGTCGCGGTTGTTGGATTCCTGAGACCGGTTCCGCACGATTGGTGTTGACGATCCAGTCCGTCGGCTTGCGTGAGACCTTCTCTCTGACTGACTCGAGATAAGGGCGAAGACCCTGAGCGGGCAGTCGGCGATGTTCAAACCAAGGTGAGATTTGGATCGGCAGTCCCAGAGCAAATAATCTGGCAATAACATTTCCCCAACCTATCCATCCGTTCGGTCCGGAAGGTGCGACTGCTAAGGCGACATGCGGCTGATCGTACAGGCAGCGGTCGACAAGATTCGTCAGTACACTTCCCGGCCCGACTTCGATAAACGTCCGCGCACCTTCGTCGTACATCTGTTGCAGTTGATTGTGGAACTTCACTGGTTCGATCAAATGTCGCGACAAGAGCTCTCGAATCGCGTCTGGATCGTCCGGATAGGCGGCGGAGATCGTGTTACTGAAGACGGGTAGGGAAGGTGATGCGACCTTCACGTCCGTGAGATGGTTCGAGAGGATCTGTGCTCCTTCGGCGAGCGCTGGAGTATGAAACGCTGCCGTCACTTTCAGTTTGCGCGCCGAGTACCCGTTTCGATTCAGCTGATCAACTGCGGAGTCGATGGTTTCCACCGAGCCGGCGATCACTGTCTGGTCTGGTGCATTGAGGTTCGCGATCAGGGCGTCGCTGACGATCGCCTCAAGCCCTGCGCGTGTCTTCGCTTCTCCAGCATTGACGGCGGCCATGGCTCCAGGTACCTCTCGACCGGCGTAATCACAAGCTTGTCCTCGCAGCGCGGCCAGACGAAACAGGTCGTCGCGAGTGATCACGCCTGCCGCTGAAAGTGCGACGTACTCACCGAAGCTGTGACCCGCCACCATCGCGGGCCGTATTCCATATCTCGAAAGTAACTCCATGCAAAAGAGATCAACAACAGCTAACGCTGGCTGAGCAACTCGGGTGTCGTTGACTTCTTCCTGAAGCTTCTGCTTTGTCACATCGTCAAAAGCGGGTGGGGGGAAAATCGCATTCGAAAGCGGCTTCTCCAGAATGCCCGTGCATGCGGCATCAGCCGACTCGAAGAGTGAATGGAGCTGAGGATGGGCGACCACCAAGTCCCGGAGCATGTTCACGGATTGTGAACCTTGACCAGGGAAGAGAAAGCAGACCTCTTGGGGAGAAGTCGGCTCGGCTTCGCTGTAGAAGACGCCCTTGACCTGCACGGTTCCAGCTTCAGAGATCTGCCGAGTAGCATCCCGTAACTTTTCTTGAAGATCAGCCACCGTCGACGCAGTCAGTGCCAAGCGACAACTGTTGCCGTGCACTGCCTCGCTGCTTTGTTTCGATCGCCGTTGTTCTTCATGGAAGATCGCAGACGCCAACTCGGCGATATTGGAAGCGGGAACTTCGTCGATATCGCTGAGTAACTCGTCGATCGTGCTGCAAAGTTCCTGGCGGGTGGCACGTTTCCAAGCGAATAATTCACACGACCGAGGAGAGAAGTCCAACTGAAAACCGTCGTGATAGGCTCCCTCGTATTCTTCCAGAACGACGTGAAAGTTGGTCCCGCCAAAACCAAAGGAGCTGACGCCCGCGCGGCGCGGCGAGTGATCCGGGCCAACGAGCCAAGGTCTGGTTTCGGAATTCACATACAGGGGAGAGGCAGCATCCTTCAGGACTGGGTTTGGCGACTTGACACCGATCGACGGCGGGAGTGTCCGATGATTCAACGCCAGTGTCGTCTTGATCAAGCTGGCAATACCGGCAGCCGTCTTGGCATGCCCGATCATCGACTTCACCGATCCGACCGCACACGATTGCGGTTGCCCATTGGCATTCCGGATGACTTGCGAAAGAGCCTCACATTCGACCTGGTCTCCGACAGTTGTGCCAGTGCTATGGGCCTCGATGAGCGAAACCGATGCAGGTGAAACCTCAGCATCTGCGTACGCTCGCTCCAAAGCCGAAAGCTGACCGGCAGAATAGGGCGCAGTCAGACTCCGGTTGCGACCGTCACTCGAACTCCCGATGCCGGTGATGACGGCATAAATGTTGTCACCATCGCGTTCTGCGTCCGCCAATCGTTTGAGGACCATTGCCCCCAAACCTTCCCCGAGAGCGATGCCATCGGCTGCGTCATCGAAGGATTTGGAGTGGCCATCCGGCGAGAGCGCGTGCGTTTTCGCAAAGCACATGTAACAAAGAGCATTGGTCGTCCCGTCAACCGCTCCGACAAGGGCCGCATCACAGACTCCGGCCCGCAACTGCTCTGCAGCTGCCTGCAACGCGGCTAACGAGGACGCACAGGCAGCATCAACGACGAAGTTCGTGCCTCCTAAATCAAACCGATTCGAGATCCGCCCCGCCACCACGTTCATCAAGAAACCAGCAAATGAATCCTCAGTCCATTCCGGGAGTTGGTCTTCCATACTCTGATAGATTGAGGTCCGTTGCTCAGGGGTCAGACCTTCGGCCATCGGCAAGTAGTGGCGCATCATGGTCCGAAATGCGTAACGCATCGCGTGATCGTGACTACCCGCCGCTGCGTAGATCACGGATGTTCTTTCACGGGGGAAATCGGCCCGATCATAGCCACCGTCACGCAAAGCCTCCGCCGCAACCTCCAGCGCTAATAGCTGGATTGGCTCGATGCTAAACAGGCTCGCTGGAGGAATCTGATACTTCAGGGGGTCAATCACGACGTCGTCGAGAAAGCCGCCCCATTTGGAATACACCTTGTCCCGTTCGAAACGATCGGTCGAGAAGAACTCTTTCCAGTCCCATCGGTCAGCAGGGACTTCGCGAATGGCATCAAAACGGTTGAGAATGTTCTGCCAGTAAATGCGCAGGTCTGGTGAGTCCGGGAACATCCCGCTCATGCCGATGATGGCGAGGTCCCTGCCTCGGCTCCGGCGCTGTCCTGCTCGAAGCGAAGTCTTCAGCGTGTCAGCAGATGCCGACGGCGATTCACTCTCGGCGATGCGTCTCAGTGTCTCCATTCCTCCCTGTGAGGCCTGCTCGTGCAGTTCGGTGATCGACACGATCTTGTCCCGGAGTGCCGCGACTTCACCGATCATGTACATTCCCGCACGTCGCTGCGTCTCAGTATCCACGGTGATTAACTCACTGGGATCTTGGGCCAACTCTGCTGCGGCCTCACGCACAGCGCGAGCTTTGGCATCCTCCTCCACTGGTTCGGACTTGCCGTCGGATGTTGGCTTGGAATCACCGTTCTCGAGTGAAGACCTTCTCGCGACGCCTTTGGATGCAATCCGTAGGCGACCGATGTTGAACATCTCCAGCCCACCGCGAATTTCTTCGGCTGACGCTCCCGTCAGCAACAACTCTCGCTTTTTATCAGAGAAGTCGGAAACAAACGGTGTGATCGCACAACGAGTGGCATGGCCGACGCCAGATTCCACTAAGGCTGTATCGCCACATTCGAGGGCCTGTCGCTGGAACTCCTCCGTAATGGCTCCAGAAGTGACAGCTTCATGTGTGAAGAGGTACGCCGTCCCCATCAAGACGCCGATTTTCATGCCGCGCTCGACTAATGGTGCAGCCATCGTTGCGACCATCGCGGCCGAGATCTCGTCGTGAATTCCTCCCGCGAAGACAATCTGGAAGTTCTCCGGGTCATCCACTTTGGCATCGAGCAAGGTGCTGATGGCAGATTGCCATAAGCTGAAGCTGCACTGCGGCCCGACATGGCCTCCACACTCGCGACCTTCGAAAATAAACTTTCGAGCCCCGTCACGGATAAAGACTTCCAGCAGACCACGAGAAGGAACATGCAGGTAGGTTGAGATACCAGCCTCTTCCAACTCTTTGGCTTGACCCGGTCGCCCCCCCGCAATGATGGCGAACTTTGGAGGATGTGCAAGAATCGCTTTCAACTGCTCGTTACGAAGCTCGGGGGACACAAACCCCAGAATCCCCACCCCCCAACTCTGATCGCCCAACCTCTTGGAGACAGTGGACATCAAATTCTGCACGGCTGATCCGCGTAACAGAGCAAGCGCCAGGAATGGCAGTCCACCACCATCGGCAACCTGCTGGCAAAAATCGGGCACGTCACTCACGCGAGTCATCGGGCCCTGCAGGATTGGAAACTTCACTCCGTGAACCTTTGCCAGCGGACCGTCCGGACGTAAGGCCTGCTGTTCAGGTGCCAGAGTCAGGCACTTGGCGATTTCCCGACGATACGCACCCAGAATGCCTCCGACAGTCTGATACTTTTCAGCCAGATTCCTGGCAAATGCGATTTCCTGGCCTAAGGGAATCGGCACATCGCTTGCTGGTGTTGTTCCTTCGACGAGTGTTGAATTGAGTCGCTCGAACATCGCTGTCGGCCATGCTTCCCCGACGATGAACTGCCTCTCCAAATCTTGCAGAGTCTCACGAGCCGTGCGACTGAAAAAGCGGAATTGTCCTTTCTCGTCTCCGATGCAGACGGTCTCGGAGCCATCCAGTTGCAAGAAATACTTCCGCTCCGAATCGTCGAGTGGCGACTCTTTGGCAAGCCACAATTGTTCGCGGAGAACGATCCCTGCTGCCCCGGATAGCATGGCGGCAGCAGCTGTTTGCGGTCCAATTCCACCTTGAACCCAAAACGGAATCAGGAGTCGATCTTGAAGAGACTGAATGAGCAGAAATGCAGACTTTCGACTGACTCGCCCACCGGCTTCATGCCCCTTTAACACGACCCCGTCAAATCCCATTTCCTGCGAGATCAAAGCCTGCGCAGGGCTGTAGACTTCAGCGATCACTTTGTCAGCATGATTTCGCGCGAGTCCAAGACTCTTGACCGCGAATTGCTGGAAGGCATCACCGGCTGGTCCACCTGCGACCACCAACAAGGGAATCGTTGGAATGTCTCGCCCGTGACTTCTGACGGATTCGACCCGATCTTGAAGCACTCGAAGATTGCAACGTGCGTCGCAGCGAATGCCCCATCGCTTCTGCCCACGAGATTGATGGACCAACTGAGCTAAGGCATGATCCTGTACATCTTGGGATGCCCAGCTGACATCAAGCACACCATACTCACCTGCCCGAACGGCAGCGATTGCGATTGAGGGATCGCATCGCTGAGCAGGACACAGTGCCAGCACGCAAGGAGTCATCGTTGAAGGGACCCTTAAAGAAATCCTTACTTCGTGTTAGCGTCAGACGCTCGCAGTTTTAACGATCATGATTTGGCATACTGATCTGCCAAGTGGTGACATGGCAGACGCCATACCAATATTCCCATTTCCCTTCCGTTTGTCACATGTAAACACGTAACCATTTGAGTTTACGTCGATAGTGGACGGTTATTCACACGTGATTGTTGCACCAACCTCGTGTCAGCGCTCCACATCCTGTGCATAAAGAGTGGCATGTTTGCCCATTTTGTAGTCAAGTAACCGGTTCTTGAAATTCATCATCCGAACCACGTTTCCACCTCACCACGAGCTCTCGAAGATGCATGTGTCATGACGGATGAGTGAATGCGGATCGACCGTCGCAGTGGTCAGCACCGACCGAACCGTACTCTTCGATTTGGAATCTTTTGTCCCATAACCGACTCTCGAATCAAACAAAAAAATCGAAATCCGATAGAAAGGTGGCACCAACTCATCCCAAGCACTCACCCGATTGACGAATCTCAAACAGCGTGACAAGCGGAAGTCCTGAAACGCTGGAAGACTCCTTTTGTTTCTCGCAGCAAACGAGTCGGAGCTACGGCGGTCCGTCGAGATAGCCCGCACGATTTTCAAATCTGGCGAGTCCTGCCAGATTCTGGAGTATCTCGCAACTCGATCAGTCTGCGCATTGCAGAAGACGACGGTCAACGAGCATATTCACCCAAGGGGGTTCAGGGTACTCAGGGGAAATAAAAAGTCAACGGACTTTCGGCAATATTTCCCGCTCGATCTCTGGTTCCTGGATCGACTCCAGCCTGCAATTCTGACTTGCTGATGCCCAACTCTCAGTTATCGCAGAGATTCGAGCGGATCGACCCGCATGGCAGACCAAGCAGGCAACAGGCCACCCACGACACCCATCGCCAATGAGAATGCCACTCCCAGAGCGACTGTTTTTCCGTCCACCACAAAAGCAAAGGCGATGGCCTTAGCACCGGTCGAGAACTCAAGTGTGAGTCCGTTCACGCCGTAACCGACGAGTGTGCCCAACAACCCGCCGACGAACGAAATCAGCAATGCTTCCACCAAAAACGAGACCATGATTTCTCCTCGCCGAAAACCCAACAGCCGCATCACCGCGATGTCTTTTGTTCGTTGGCTGATCGCAGCGAACATTGTGTTTGTGATCCCAAATACGGCGCCGATCGCCATGAAAATGGCAATGACGATCCCTGCGGTATGGATCGAATCCGTGTCTTCCGCCTGCTTGGCGAAATGCTCAGTTTCAGTACGGGCTTCGGCGGAGATGCGATGACTGCTCGCAATTTTCTGCGCGAGGTTGGGCGCATCGAGTGGATCTTGTGCGCGGATCACGAGCGACGAGTAACTGCCCTTGCGGCGAAACTGCTGCGACAATTCTTGAAGGCCACACCAGATCTCAGATTCAAAGACTGCGCCTTCAGCATCGAAGACGCCCACTACGGTCCACTTCTTCCGGCCAATTCCAACTTGACCCCCGAGTTCGATCCCGGCCTGTTCCTTAAACAATCGCCCTACGATGATTTCATCACGCCCAGAGCTGAAACGCCTCCCTTCGACGATCGAGACCCGAGTGTGAACCTCGAAGCCTTCTGGACGAAGACCCCGAACCTGTAACATTTCGTAAATCCCAAGCTCACTCGTGGGCTGGGTGACGACAAGGAACAACTCACGGCTGACCAGGGGCCGGCCGTCAGTGCCGCGCTTGATTCCTGAAATATGCTCGATCTCCCGTGCCGTTTGATCATCAACCCGGCTGAGCACCTCATCAGTATTTCCTTTTGCAAGAACCACGACATTCTCCGGCTCGCCGCTGTTGTTACAGACAGCGCGGATGCCTTCGACGAAGGCAAGCATGACCGAGAGCGCCGCGACGACCAGCGTGAAGCCACCAGCCGTCATGAGAGTCGTCTTCCAGCGCACCAAGAGGTTGCGATAGTTGTAGGAAACGGGAACCATGAAGGCGTATTGTCCTCAGTTGGGATTAGAGCTCGCTTGCGTTGCATCGTGAAAGCACAACATCAAGTTCGCCCAGAGCACTCTTGATCGGTCCGTCAATCCTCTGCGGCCTGCCATTGCGAAATGGACACAGGTATCGACCGGGCAGGTAATCGTTCGGAATCCGGTAGGCTTGAAATCCTGCTTCGAAGAACTTCTCCAGGACATCCTCCGGTCGATCGTCTGAATCCTTCCATAGTCGTGGAGTCACTTCAATCAAAAACTCGGTGTCAGGCGGACAACATTGGATCAACTTGTTCATGCCGGCGATGACTGAGGGCTCTGCGCCTTCCACGTCGATCTTGATCAATCGGACGCGCCCCAACTCGTCGTCATGGATCATGTCGTCCAACGGAGCCGCATCGACCTCGGCGTCGGGGCGTCGGCGATCACGTTGATTTCTTGTTGACGTCAATCCCAGGCTAAACGGAGAACCTCCGTAGACATTGAGCTTTGTCACCATGCTCGCTGCGGCCATGTTCACTGCACGTACATTCTCACAATGAGGATTGAGGGACAGATTCTCTTTGAGCAAGTCGAACGTTGTGGGTGACGCCTCAATTGCGACCACACGGCCCTGCTCTCCGACAAGTTTCGATGCCAGTACCGAGTGGTAGCCGATGTTCGCCCCGACATCGACGAAGACGTTCCCCGGTTTCAAGCGACGCTTGATGAACTCGGTGATGTCAGGCTCCCAAATACCAAACAGGTAAAGGTAGAGAGAGACAAAATCCGGGAGCAGACAGGTCAATCGCGATCCATTGAGAAGCTGCGCTTCCTTCCGCGTCGTCCCGCGGCGAAAGTAGGAAATCGCCAGATCCATTCCCAACACTGTCATCAAAGGCAGCAAAAGCAATCGTCGGCTGGCTCTCGAAAGAAACGGCGGCGATTCCTCATGGGTTTGCAGTCTCTGGAGAAGCTGCCTCACGTTTTCGACGATCAGCATGGCACGGACATCCTTTTGCAAACAGTGGAAGCAACGATTCAATGACAGAGCTTCCATTGCTCTATGCGATGTCGGAAAACACTTCAGTGACTTTGATTCCCCGTGCCGTCCATGCGGGAATGATACTTCCCATAAACGCAGCCAAAGCTCCCAGAAACATTCCCCGAGGTACAAAGCTCACTGGAACGGGAAACATTCGAAGGAATGCAATGGTGTATGGCAGTTGGTCTGCTTCGTTCAGCGCCGAGAGTCCGAACGCAAGAGCAGCTCCGAGCCCGCCGCTCAGTGTCCCGACAATTAATGCCTCCGAAACGACCATAACAATGATGAAGTTCGGAGAGAATCCCAAGACCTTGAGAACTGCCATCTCGGTCCTTCTCTCACGCGTGGAAATGCTGATGCTGTTGGAGATCACCACCAACATGTCGATGAGCAGAACAAGCACCACCATATTGACGATCGCCAGGATGCTCTCCGTTTTCCCTGCTATGCGCGCGGCGCTGGCGGCTTCAGTCTCGACTTTCACCTCCTCTCGGCTGTTGGCGAACATCTGCTCCACTGTCGCAGCGATTTGTCGCCCTGTCTCTTCATTGCCCACTCGGAGCCAAATGACATTGACTGTTTCATCATCTCCAGTGCCTTGTTGAAAATAATCTTCCCGAAAGAAAAAGTTAGATCCCCACTTGCCAGCAGGGACGACTCCGACGATGTGAAACTCCAGGTCTTTGCCCGGATGCGTCGCACTAAAGAGAGTGAATCGCTGTCCGACTTTCCACTTCATCGCGTCCATCATGTGTAGGCCGACCAATGCTCCAATCTTGTCGTGCTTGATGGCTTGGAGGGAGGCTGGATCCAACTCCTCGAGCCCAGGATGCATTGCCTGAAGATTATCGATCCGCGTCGCAATGCCGAGCCCGAAGCGATCGCTCCGTTTCGATTCGTCGAGGAATCCAAAGTAATAGTGCCAGATTGTCCAGTCTTGGACATTACGGACACGGGTCACTTGATCGATATATCGGGAAGGCAGTTCGCTAGGGGTAATCCATCGGTTGACGACGACCAGTCTCGTATTGCTCGAAGTTGAACTCACGAGTCGGTTGACGAGTGACGTCGTCGAACCCACCACTGTGTAGACCATCGTGAAAACGATGACCGCCAATGCGGTCAATGTCGTCCGCACTCGATTCCGACTCAGATTCTTGATGATCAGGGTGCAGAGTGTTCTCATCGCAACCTGCTCAATAAGGTCTGTGCCAAAAGGGTTCGCCTCGCCGATACTCGAATGTGTCCTCGAGTCTGGATATTACGCCGCCACATGAAGTTTTTGTGTTGAGGGGTCATTGAGCTCTGCTGTCGTTTCTACCGCTTGGCCAAACCGTTCTTGATCTATGTCAGGGTCCCCTGCCAGCCCGGGAAAGCCGCCCCGATTGTCGACTCGTCACCGGCGACTAACCGACCATCTTCGAGTCTGATGAGGCGAGCTGCCCGTGACGCGGCTCGAGGGTCGTGAGTGACGAGAATGATCGTCTTTTCGAGACGGTTCTGAAGCAGGTCAAGCAGGTCAAGGATCTCTTCGGACGTATGACCATCGAGGTCTCCGGTCGGTTCGTCGGCCACGATAATGCTGGGATCGGTCACGAGCGCGCGGGCAATTCCCACTCGCTGCTGTTCACCCCCGGACATCTGTCCCGGCCGGTGACTGAGACGATGATTCAGTCCGACGAGCTTCAAAGCCGTGAGAACTTGTCGTCGTCGTCTCCGAGCCGAGAGGCCAAATTGCAACAACGGCAACTCGACATTCTCGTAGGCGGAGAGCACGGGAATCAAGTGGTAGAACTGAAAGATGAATCCGACATGATGCACACGCCACTGCGACACTTCCGCTTCGCTGAGCTTGGCTATGTCGACGCCGTCGAGAAAGAGTTGCCCTTTCGTCGGACGATCCAGTCCCGCGATGAGATTCAGCAATGTGCTCTTGCCTGATCCACTGGGGCCGATCAAGCCGACGAATTCACCTTCGGAGACTTGAAAGTCCACCCCTCGAATCACTCGGACCGTCTCGCTTCCACGCGTGTAATGCTTGTGGACGTCGATCAGATGCAAAAGAGTCGAGTTCGCGGCCATCTCTGTTTGTATGTCAATACGGTTCGGCGTAATTGTCGTTCAGCGATCATCTGCTTGGACATCCTTGTCTGGTCCATTCGCCAAGCAGTTGCTAAGGAAAAGGTAACCAGTATCGCCTTTTCTACCTTAGTCACTGACCGTCGGCACTTCCTGTCCCTCCTCGAATTCAACACCATCGGCGATAATGACGAGTTCGCCTTCCGACAGGCCTTCAGTGACCTCCACCGTTCCATCGTTCTCGATAGAGTTTCCCACTTGAACGAGCCGCTTTCTCGCCCTTTTGTTTTCGTCAAGGACGAAGACGTGAAAATCGCCCTCTGTTCCGGCGAGAGACCTGCGCGGAACAATGACCGTTTCGTCTTCTGCATCGACATTTCGCAAGAAGCTGACGCTGCAGTTCATGTCCGGCAATAGTGTCGCGTCGGCATCGAGTATCTTGACGATCACTTCCATGATCCCCCGTTGGCGGTTGACCACCGCGCCGAGCCGGTCAACCTCGCCGTGGAATAGGCGATCCGGATAGGCCTCGGTCGTGATTTCGCAAGTCTGCCCGGTCTTGACCAACGAGAGATCGCGTTCAGAAACTGCGACGACAGCCGTCAGCTGAGTCAAATCCGCGATGACAAAGAGACTTTCGCCCGGCGCTCCTCCTCTCACGAATTGGCCCAACTCGACGTTTCTTTCCAAGATAGTACCTGCCTGTGGCGCAAGGATTTTGGCATGTTCATAGTTATAGGTCGCCTGAACCAGCGCTGCTTCTGTCCGCCTGACTTCCGCTTCTCCGACCTCGATTTGCTCGGGGCGAGTACCCTGCTCTAGGCTTTCCAATGCATGAGCAGCCAATCGCTCATTAGCGATCGCTTGTTCCAACGATGCCTGCGCCCTCTCGTGTTGGGCCTTCGCATTGGTACCGATCAGGCGCGTCTCACGATCCAACGTCTTTTCAGCACTTTCACGCTGCGATCGCGCGGCATCCAACTTGGCCCGTCCCTGATTGATCTCCGCAGCAGGAGTCCCCGCCTTCAGTTCGTTCAAGCGAGCGAGTGAACCGTCAAGGGCAGCCTTCGCTTGATCCAACTCTGCTTTATACCGTGCATCTTCCAAGCGGATGCACATGTCGCCCATTTGTACCACCATTCCCTCTTCAATAGGCACCTCCACAACGGTTCCAGGGACCTCGGCGCTAAGATGGATCAGGTTGGGAACCTTGATGAAGCCGGTCGTACTCAAAAACTGCCGATCCCGTGGCTCGACTCGCATGGTCACGATTTGTCCCGGAGCCTCGCCGCCGAGGCTTGTCAGAAACTCTTTAACCGTGGCTCCTGCTTTCGTGTTTTGGGTAATTTGAGCCAGGAAAGCGCTCGCACGTTGTCCCTTGTCATGCAGAATGACGGCAGCGAGTCCAGCAAGAATGATCAGGATGAAGGCTCGGCGAATCCACGATCTCGACGGACCCCATCGTTCGCGGTTGCTCAGCTGGAGACTTCGGAGTTCGTCCGATACGTCCCGCGATTCGACCTCATCGCGCACGGCACCATTTCCCCCATCGGCGTGATCCTGCCGTTTGGGGGCTGCGGTCGCAACTCGCGCACTAGTTCGCGACATGCCTGGCACCTTGATCCCAACAATGAATGAACGCCACTCACTTCGCAAGCTGTCAGTGAATGGACAGGTCACACTCGATCAGGCACTCATAGGAGAGCATCAGACCAAATGCGAACTTCACCTTTGGCAAACCGACCCTGCGCAGTCTTTTTCGATCACAAGAAGCCGCTTGTCGAAGTGCCCCGTTCTGGTTGTGGGAAACGGAAGCGGTGCAAATCGTTTGAAATGGATTTACGACTTCATGTTCCGACGCATTGAGTAGCTTGTCAACCTGCTGAGGCATCAGAATCCCCCCAGAATCGTTAATTGATTCAAAGCGTAGAGTCGCATTTGACCGATAACAATGATGGGAATTGATCCGTCTCGTGGTCGCTGCGGTGGATAAAGATCACAGAACATTATGTAGCAGAAGGACTTCCGAATCGAAGGGTTACGTGTGCACCGGCTCGGATCACTACTTCTGATACTCGCTCTGACGATGCGCGGAATCATTGTTTTCGGGCAGGACCACGAAGTGGACAACGTCCGACTCAACCAGATCCTTTTTTGTGACACGGAAGATTTTACAAACGAGTCACCAGTACTCGTCGGCCAAGGATCGCCCTCTTTCACTCCCAAGCCGTACACACAACTCAGGGCTGATATTTCTCTTCCAGAGAGTTCATCCGAATTGCTTCCGAAGAAACAATTCTCTGTTCCCGGAGCAGCTGTCATCGCTGCCCCCAAGACACGACTCGCAGTCTATGAATGGGAGAGTCTTCGGCTGATGCGAGAGCCATTGTATTTTGAGCAACCAAAGCTGGAGAGATTTGGATATACAAGAAATGCAAAGTTGCAGCCATTTCGGTCGGGTGCCAAGTTTTTTGCTGATGTCGTAGTCTGGCCAATCAAACTTTGGAGGCTTCCTCCCCATGTTCTCATTGGCGGCTCGGAATTCGAGAGTTCCATGGGAGTGACGGACGGCTTCTACCGCCCCGCGTTTCACTCCGGAGAACCATCGATCCCGGAAGAACAACTCGATGAGTCTGCACCCGTATGCGAAGATCCTTCGGTTTGGGAGAAACGATTCGGTGAATCTGTGCCCGCAGGCGAAGTTCCCACGAGTTTTCAATTCGACGATGACGACTCTGATTTCAGCCTCCCAACCACGAGCCAGCCTCCCGGCAACCTCAGCGAGCCCGATCGTTCGATTCCGGAGTTCCCACTTTTGCCACCTTTGCCAAGTGGTGACTCGTGAAAGCCTCGCTCCATCTGATCGTTGGACTGATGACAGCATTGTGCTCTGTTTGGGGCTGTCATTCATATGAGGTCATTGATCGCGTTGGATCTGACCGCATCGGAATGAACGTCGAATCCACGGACGACCACGTCGTTCCCGTCTCTTATGTCACCGAGCATGAGATTCCAGTGGGACCGCCCATCGGTATTCCCACTGAAGTGGCTGCCTATGCCTATGAACCCCGAACGCTGAGTGGAGGGCTGAAACCTGAAGATTATTGGGATTTGAGTTTGGACGAAGTGGTTCAGATTGCTTTGGCCAACAGCGACGTCTTGAGGGACTTGGGAGCCCGCATTGTCAATGCACCGACTGCTTCCGCCTCCGCCAAAACAGTGTACGACCCCGCAATTCGAGCGAGCGATCCGCTCACTGGACCGCAAGCTGCACTCAGTGCCTACGATGCGGAGTTCACAACTCGCCTCTTCACGTCTCAACTCAGTGGTCCTTCGAGTGAGCTGAACGCCGGCTTGGACCCTCTGCACCAACACATCTACAACACGCTGCAGATCATCACCCTCGGTTATCCCAGCTTTGCAGCCGGCTCTGGAGCTCCGGGGACAGACAGCTCTTTCTATGTGATGCAGAATCAGATCTCCAAACGTGCAGCAACCGGCACAGAATTCTCTGTCACGAACAACATTATCCATTTCGGCTCCGGTGTCATTCCCGATCTCAACGTCAATAACACTGACGTCGCGTTTCGGGTGGTCCATCCTCTGCTGAAGGGAGGGGGCATCGAATACAACCGCATCGCTGGCGCGAATGCACTTCCAGGACGGTACAACGGTGTGGTTCTGGCTCGCATAGGCACGGATATTTCTCTGGCCGATTTCGAACAGGCAGTCACCAACTTCGTGTATGACGTGGAAATCGGATACTGGGATCTGCAGTATGCCTATCGGGATCTCGACAAAAAAATCACGGCCCGCGACGATGCAATGGAGTTGTGGCGCACAGTCCGTCGTCGTTTCGATGAAGGAGATGCCGGTGCGGACGAGGAGGCCGCTGCATCTGAGCAATATTACGCCCTGGAAGCTCAGGTTGAGAATGCGCTTGTCGGGGTAGACGTTTCGCGAACGATCAATCTCCCTGTTCAAGGCGGAGTCTATCGGACTGAGCGGCAATTGCGGAAACTCATGGGATTGCCCGTGAATGACGGTCGACTCATCCGTCCAGCCAGCGATCCCACCGTCGCGAGAATCGTCTTCGACTGGCCCACCGTTGTTCATGAAGCACTCAGTCGTCGAGTCGAACTGCGGAGACAAAAATGGATCGTCAAACGCCGCGAACTCGAACTCCGCGCTTCGCACAATGAACTGCTGCCTCAACTTGATCTCTTTGCCCAGTATCGAACGGGCTATCTTTCCAGCGAATTCGTGGGGCAGGGCATCGAGGGGGACAGTCAACAGGGGTCCGCAGGTCTCCAGTTCAGCGTCCCCTTGGGACGCCGCCAAGGATTTGCCGCTATACGAAATGCTGAACTCCAACTGACTCGAGAACGGGCCATCCTCTCGGATCAGGAATTGCAGGTCACTCATCAAATGAGCGCAGCATTTACCGAGACTGACCGAGCCTATCATATCCTGCAAACAACGTTTCGCCGGCTGCAGGCTGCCTACCGTGAGATCGAGGCGCGTCGGAAGAAATACGAGGAAGGGGCGGAGCCACTCCAGTTCCTACTCGACTCGCGCTTACGGTCACTCACGGCTGAAACTGAGCATGTCCAAGCATTGATTGACTACAACATTGCTCTGACAAATATCGAGCTTCAACGCGGGACTCTGCTGCAGTCGAGTGGTGTCGTCCTGCAAGAAGGTTCATGGCCAACCGTGACGTCGGCTGACAACTTTTGTGAAATGAATGCGTGTCAACTTGAGCCGCAGGTTGACATGATCTCAGTTGCTCCATGATTGCCTGATGCACGAACCCCTGACGGGCAGTGGATCCCCAACTACTCTGAGGGCATGCAGGCGTCACCTGCCAAGATCCTTCGTATCGTTTGGCAATCTGGATTGATGCTTGGTCAGTGCTGACCGCCTCATCACGAGTCACCATCGTCGGGTTCGGACCGCGACGGTGTGCCCCGTGATTGTGGCTGAACCGCCAACGGGGCCAACCCAAAACCACGGACCGAGTTATTGACCATTCTGCTCAGGGATCCCATGTTTCCCACAAGCGTTTGACGAATAACATCACGTGCCTCCTTTACCGCGCCTTCTCAGATTGAGGTGCGAATATTTCGTATTTTCCCTATTGTGATGTACGGGAACCTTGACATGACGAAATCGCCTGACTGTAATGCGGATGGTTTGCTGACAATAGAGAAGAATCAATCAGACATACTTGCGGCCTCAGGGTGTGACTTTTTACTCCTGCGAATGTTTCCCGCACAGAATGTGTCGGCGATCCGCTTCAGAACAGAGTCTTGGTTGAAAAGTGTGTGGGTCTGCTCTCTCACCGCTTGGGCGGGCGTCCCGAGATGTCCATTGCTGTTGAACGATCATATGGGAGAACGCCATGCGAAAGTTCCTGCGCGATTTGGGAAGTATGTTTGCATCCCGGCTCACGAAACGAGTGCGACGCCAGACAACAAAGTCGATGATGCACATCGTCGGGTGCGAATCGTTGGAAGGGCGCGTGTTGCTGGCGGGGGTCAATGACCTTGGCGAACCCGCCCCGGCAGAGACGGGTGGTATCTTTGATCCACCGATCTTTATCGACGATGGTGACATTGGCTATACCACGGTCGGCCCTTGGACGACATCGCTGAATCCAGATGGACGGGACGGGGATGTTCGCAATCAGGCTGCCGGTGATGGCTCCAGCATCTCGCGATGGGAATTCACCGGCTTGGAATCCGGCAACTATCTCGTCTCGGCAACATGGGTGGCCCATCCGAACCGAGCGACGAATAGCCCGTTCACGATCCGCGACGCCATTGGAGGGACGAACCTTCACTCGAGCCACATCAATCAAAGGATGGCCCCCGACGACTTCGACGACGATGGGTCCGATTGGGAGAATCTGTCCATCGTCACCATTACCGGTGGCACGCTCGTCGTTGATCTAACAAATGATGCCAATGGATACGTGATTGCTGATGCGATTCGTATCGAGACGACCATTTTCCATCCCCCACTGAGTCCGCACATTGTCGACGATGGCGATCCCGGCTTCGCAACGGTTGGTGCTTGGAATTTGACCCCGCTCGCCAATGGCCGTGAGAACGACCTCCAAAACCATGTTGCCGGGACCGGATCGGACACCGCAACCTGGACGTTCACCGGGCTCCACTCCTGGCATCAGTACCTCGTCTCAGCCACATGGTTTGAGCACCCGAATCGGGCGACGAATTCTCCCTTTACGATCTTCGATGGCACGGGCGGCCCCATGTTGGACACCGTGTTGATCAACCAGAAGGAGGCACCAAACGATTTCACCGACTTGGGCAGCGACTGGGAGCAATTGGCTGTCGTCACAATTACCGGAACTGAGTTGGTCGTCCAATTGACCGATGACGCCAACGGTTACGTCATTGCCGATGCAATCCACATTCAACTCGTGGACCAATTTCCCGGTAGAGTGATCGACAACGGTGACGCGGGCTTCTCGGCGACAGCCGGATGGACTCCTTCACCGGTTTCGAATGGATATGAAGACGATTTGCTCAACGCACCCACGGGGGACGGTTCGACCATCGCCACCTGGACTTTTGCCGGCCTCGTCCCAGGGGCCTATCGTGTGTCAACCACATGGTTCGCTCATCCTAACCGAGCAACTGACGCACCCTACACAATTTACGACGGGGCAACTCCGCTCGTGACGATCGACCTTAACCAGGAACTCGCCCCGGATGATGCCACCGCATTTCTCGGGGATTGGGAATTCCTGGACGCCGTCCTCATCCACAGCGGTACGTTGACAGTCGAACTCACGAATGACGCCAACGAGTTTGTCATTGCCGACGCTGTCAGAATCGAACGCCTGGACACGATTTAGCAACAGTGCCATTGAATTCGATGACATCGTAGCGATTGCCGCCGAGATGTGGATTCCCACGTCTAGCCCGGATATTTCATCCGTAGACTTCGATCGATTGTTTGTGAGGTGCGGCTGGGGGATGGCGGACGACCCCCGTTCCCCCAGACAGGTGTGGGCGATGAGTGGCGGACGGAGTGCGGGGTGAACGGGACGCGGGTGGGTCAGCTGGTGTCCGGCCGCAGGGAATCGGCGGCTGTGCGGAACAGGGATTCGTACAGACAGCTCGACGAGAGGTGGAACACCACGCGGCGGGCCGTGATCCGCACGCGAGCGGCGATCTTGATCAGCGTGAGTCGCAGGCGGTGGGCCTGAGCGGGAGCCAGTTCTGTCTCGGCGAGGTGCTCGCTCCGCAGGTGATGCAGCAGCACGTACGCGAACGATGAGAGCAACAGCCTGAACTGGTTGGACAACAAGGCGTGGCAACTGGTGCGGTCGGCAAACAGCATCAGTTGTTGTTCCTTGATGCGGTTCTCCATGTCACCGCGCGGCGTGTACCCCTCGTCGTAGACCGACTGGCGCAGCGCATCCAGATTCGTCACCACGAACCGCCCGTGGGGACCTTCGTGGAGGCGTTCGGCATTGTTCGGCGCGCTCGCCGACAGGCTCGACCATGATGACCCGGCGAGGACGGTCCCACGTCTGGGCCGCATACTCGGTCTCGCCAAACAGCCGTTGCTTTTGAGCCGTCTGCTCGAAGGCCGCTTCGGCCTGCTCCATCAGCGGGGAGATGCGTTGCTCCAACACGTTGTTGCGACCGATGCCCAGCACGTAATCGACGCTGTGATTCTCGCACCAGCGCATGAACTTCCAGCGGCAGAAATCACCTCACGGGCTGGCGGTTCGGGACTCAACGGTCCACTCGACTGGTAGCCGTAGTACGCTTGTGTTGCCCAGGTAAGGGTGCGTTCGTAAATAAACTATCGAAGTTCTAGTTCTTACGTGGGGCGATTTGATAGTTCCAATCACCGTGGAACGCATTGCGTTTCAGTTTGATGGCGTTCATTTCGGCATCACGGATTTTGCGCCCCTTGAGAT